>CALKWL010000228.1 GCA_938004235.1 uncultured Gammaproteobacteria bacterium | reverse complement strand
ACCTGCCGGTGTTTCCCAGGGCCGTACCAAAGCCGGAGACCACCGTGCCCCGGCCTGCAACCACTCGCGCGCGCGCGCCTGGGTGGTATTGGTCGCATCCCCCTTGGCCTTGTAGAGCCAATGCGCGGCAATACCGCTTTCGGCGAACTGGTGCATTTCGCGCGTACGGATCTGAACTTCCAAGGGTATGCCGTGCGGCCCGAACAACACGGTATGCAGCGACTGGTAACCATTGGCCTTGGGGATGGCGATATAGTCCTTGAAGCGCCCCGGCAGCGGTTTATAGAGGTTATGCGCCAACCCCAGCAGCCGGTACACATTATCTACGCTGTCAGTGACGATACGAACAGCAAAAACATCAAACACGTCATTAAACGAGAGATGTTTCTGCGCCATCTTGCGATAGATGCTGTACAGGCGTTTCTCACGCGCCTGTACCTCGGCCACCATATGTTCTTCTTCAATACGCGCGTTGAAAGCATCTTCGATCGTGCGCATGACCTCGCGCCGGTTACCGCGCGCCTTGCGCAAAGCCTGCTCCAGCACGCAGTAGCGCGTAGGATACATTGCCTGAAAGCCCAAGGCCTCAAGCTCATGTCGCAGGCTGTTAAGTCCCAGGCGGTTTGCAATCGGCGTATAGATTTCCAGCGTCTCACGCGCGATGCGGCGGCGCTTGTCCGGGCGCATCACGCCCAAGGTGCGCATGTTATGCAGACGATCAGCAAGCTTGATGAGGATAACGCGCACATCCTCAACCATGGCCATCATCATTTTGCGAAAGTTGGCCGCCTGCTGTTCCGCCTTGGACTTGAAGCGAATCTGGTCGAGTTTACTCACCCCTTCAACCAGATGCGCCACTTCGCTGCCGTATTGCGCGAGGATGTACTCGTGTCCGGTTGGAGTATCTTCGATCACATCATGCAGCAAGGCCGCAATAATGGTTTTTTCATCCATACGCAAACCCGCCAGAATGCCAGCCACGGCAACGGGATGCGTGATATAGGGCTCACCAGAAACCCGTGTTTGCCCTTCATGCGCCTGTGCGGCAAAAAGATAGGCCTGAGCAATGCGCTCAATCGTGGCTGCGTCGAGATACTCTGCCAGAACCTGGGCGAGCGGCGCAAAAATTTCATCCCCCGATGCAGGAACATTCAATACGTCCACATCGGGGGATGACGCGGCTGATAGCTCGGCCGAAGAAGGCACGATTGGCATCACCCAAACATCAAGGCTTAAAGGTCGTCGCTGCTGGAGGCACGACGCGACGCAGGCGCTTCCTCCTCATCACCGCGAAACTCATTGAGTTCATCACGAATTTCAAAATCGGCAATACGCGTACGCACAGGCTGATGCACATGCACCTCATCCAGCACGGCTTGGGTCACCTTGCCCGCAGCAATTTCCCGCAACGCAATCACGGTGGGTTTGTCGTCTTCCGCGTCAACTAAGGGCTGAGCCCCTGCTTCGATCTGGCGGGCGCGCTTGGCGGCCATCACCACCAGCTGGAAGCGATTGTCCACATCTTTAAGGCAATCTTCGATTGTTACGCGTGCCATATCTATTCTCCCGTCGTCAATTCATTCGAACCGCGCATTGTATAGAAAATGCCCCCACTTAGGGAAACGCTGAATGTCAGCGTTTCCCTAACAGCAGGATGCTGAAAACCTCATCCATGAGATTTTCAGCCCTATCGAGCCCGGTACATACCCGGACTCGATAACAACAAATCAATCACTTAATGTGACTGATTTGCGCGCAGGGCATGGACGTCCCAACGCAAACAAGAGCCTGCACCCTTGATTTGCGGAAGCCGCCGCGAACTCATTTCGCGGTACGCTGGGCTGAAAAAATTCAGGGATGGATTTTTTCAACACGTACTTAGGCCAGCAGATCCTTGATTAACCTTGCATGACGCGCCGATGAGCGCACAAAGCTCAGGCGCTGGGCGCGAAAAATGCAGGCCAGCTCGCGCAAAGCTTCCTCAAACACGTCATTTATCACTAGAAAATCGAACTCGGCATAATGTTGGATTTCTGTCGTTGCGTCGCGCATCCGCCGCGCAATGATCTTATCGTCATCTTGCCCGCGCCCCCGCAGGCGAGTCTCCAACACCTCACGCGCGGGGGGCAAAATGAAAATCCCCAGCGCTTCCGGGAACACCCTGCGCACCTGTTGTGCGCCTTGCCAGTCAATTTCCAGAATCACATCGAGACCGGCCGCAAGATTCACTTCGACCGAGCTTTGCGCCGTACCGTAAAAATTGTCGAACACACGGGCATGTTCCAGAAATTCGCCCTCGCCGACCATGCGTTCGAATTCTGCGTGATCGACGAAATGATAATGCACGCCATCCTCTTCACCCGAACGCCTGGCACGCGTCGTATGCGATACCGAAACAGCAATTCCAGGAAGATGCTCATGCAGCGCCTTGACCAGGCTGGTTTTCCCCGCTCCCGAAGGTGCCGCGATAATGTAAAGTTGTCCGCGCATTTTAATTCTCGATAGTCATTATTCTTTAACAGGGTGTTGAAAAACACTCTATTAAGGCGAGGCATGGATGCCGCGCACGGACATGTACCGAGCGCGGCGCCTTGAAAAAGGGCAGGAAAGCCTTTTTTCAACATTCTGTTAGGGCGCATTCACTGCGCTTTTTCGGCCGACTCCCACGCACACTGCATTCATGAGCTATAGATCGTCAACAGACTCTAATAGGTCACGCGCATTTGACCATCATACCCCTGCATCACTCGAACGCGATCACCTGGACGAAAGGCGACATCAGCCGTTTGGACGACTTTCGTTTCTACGCCATTATCCAAACGCACCCTCAGTTCCAAGCCATCCTGTTTGGGCGAGAGCACGCCATTCATCATTTGCGCCAGGTTCACCGCTGCCGCAGTGTTCTGCGCTGATCGTCCCGAGGATTGAGACTTGCTTTCAATCATCACCTCACGCACCGACTCGACCCGGCCAAGGCCAAGCGCTTTACCCACCGGGGCGGGCAAGCTGCTATTTTTGCTTGCGACGCGTTGCTCGCGCTGAGGCGCGTCGGTCGCGCAGCCCGCAAGCCATACGATAGCAAACGCCAGACCCACACCGCGATACCCACGTGTTGAAAACTGCATACACGATCACCTATCTGCGACAGTTTACTTTCTTGATTATAGCGAATCAGCACAGCACAGGATCGACTGATTGTATTCCAGGCAGGTTTTAGCGCAGAATGTGAAGAATTGTGTATGGCTAGATGAACATGACGGCGCTAAACGTCTTCGAACACCCGCTTAATGAACGTATGCGCGCATTCTTCCGCGTGAGTGAGTTGTTCCATCGTGCGCAACATTTTCTCATGGTATCAAGCGAATACGATGCCCAAGCCGCTGTGCTCACGCTTCTGGAACTCAGCGAGGTTACGGGACGTTTTGACCTCAAGCGCGAACTGATGAAAGAGCTTGAGCGGCAGAATGCCAGCCTGAGCGCCCTGCAACAGAGCCCCGGGGTAGACGCAAGCAAGCTCAACGAAGTTCTGGAGCAGCAAAAGACGCTCATCCATCGCTTGCACGCACACAATGGCCCAATTGGCGCCAGCATCAAAAACCATGAATTTCTGGCTGCGGTGCAACAACGCAGCAAAATTTCCGGCGGCCTGTGCGAATTTGACCTGCCCATGTTGCACTACTGGTTGCGCCTGCCTGGGGATATGCGCCGCGATATGTTGATTACCTGGCTGGCCCCCTTTGCCTTGGTCAATGAAGGCATCGAGCTCATTCTTGCCCTAGTGCGTGAAAGCGCACTCCCCACAGATCAATGCGCTGAAGGCGGCTTCTATCAGCAGGCGCTGCTGCCGAACCTGCCCGCGCAGATGCTGCGCGTGTTTCTGCCTGAAGATGTCAGTTATTTCCCCGAAGTTAGCGCCGGTAAGCAGCGCTTTTCCATTCGTTTCCTCGAACTGGAGCTGGACTCCGACGAGGGGCGAACGCGCCAGAGCCCGGAACATATTGATTTCAAACTTGCCTGTTGTGCCCTATGAACCCCAGCCCACGTCCCGAAGACCCGGCTGACGCCTCCTCCACGGGAAGCTTTCAGCTCAAACGCCGCGCCCATAACCTGATGATTTTTGAATTGCACAATCCCAATATCGTGCAACTTGCCCTGCGGCTCAAAGACCACATGGCGCAAGCCCCCAATCTGTTCAAGAACACTCCGACCGTGCTGGATCTGACCCCGCTGGAAGACAGCATCAAGGTGGTGGACTTCCCCGCGCTTGGCAGCCTTCTGGATAATCACGGTCTGACGATCGTGGGCATTTCAGGGGGAAGCGAGGCTCAGCGTATGGCGGCTGTTCGCGCGCGCCTCGCCCTCTTTCCCAATACCCCCACCCATGAACCCCCCGCAACACCCGCTGCCGAGGAGGTGCCTACGCCGCCTGAGACCGTGTTGGAGACTGATATCACCAGTAATCTCGTACTGCGCCAGCCTGTACGCGCAGGGCAGCAGGTTTACGCGCGCGGAAACAACCTTGTGGTCGAGGCTTCCGTCAACGAGGGCGCCGAAGTCATTGCCGACGGCGATATACACATCTATGGCGCACTGCGGGGTCGAGCGCTCGCTGGCGCGCGCGGACGCAAGGACGCACGCATCTGGTGCCAACACCTTGATGCCGAGCTCGTATCGATTGACGGCATTTATCGCACACGCGACAGTATCGAACCTGCCCTGATCGGCAAAGCCGCCGTCATCGAAATCCTGCAAGAAAAACTTATCATCCGAGCCTTCGGCTGAACGAACTGAGGGTGTTTTACGCCGTCCGTCCACACATCACAAGAGGATTCCAGTGTGTCCAAAATTCTCGTCATAACCTCCGGCAAGGGGGGCGTGGGAAAAACCACGACCAGCGCGTCCATTGCGACAGGCCTGGCTCAGCGCGGGCTCAAGGTTGCTGTCATCGACTTTGATGTCGGCCTGCGCAATCTGGATCTCATCATGGGCGTAGAACGCCGTGTGGTGTACGACTTTGTGAACGTGGTGCAGGGCGAAGCCAATCTGTCGCAGGCTCTCATCAAAGATAAGCGCATCGAAAACCTGTATGTCCTGGCCGCCTCACAAACCAAGGATAAGGATGCCCTGACCGAAGAAGGCGTGAAAAAGGTTTTTGACGGCCTGAAAGAAGAAAACTTCGACTACATCGTCTGCGACTCACCCGCCGGCATTGAAAAAGGCGCGCAACTTGCCATGTACTTCGCCGACGAAGCCATCGTCGTGTCTAACCCGGAAGTATCCTCGGTGCGTGATGCCGATCGTATGCTCGGCTTGCTGGCGAGCAAATCCTACCGCGCCATCCACAATCAACCCCCGATCAAACAGCATCTTCTCGTCACCCGCTACTCGCCTGCACGCGCTGAAAGCGGCGAGATGATGAGCATTGAAGACATGCTGGAGATTCTCGCAGTGCCGCTTTTGGGCGTCATCCCC
>CALKWL010000227.1 GCA_938004235.1 uncultured Gammaproteobacteria bacterium | reverse complement strand
TTTTGCTGGCGCAGCGCCGCGCGCACGCGCCAAGCGCGCATATCGGCATCAAAGCCGCTGCTCGGCGCCGCTTCAAACCAGTCACTGGCTTCTGCCCGATGCTGACGCGCCGCCGCCTGCGCCATCCCGCCTTCGGCTTCGCCGCGCACTTGAGCGCTCATCGATTCCCGCGCCTTAAGCCGATTCCACGCTGCATAGGCCTGATCCACGTCATCACTGGCCAGACGTTTTGCACTGTCGGCAAGCATGAGATGCAGCACGACATCCCCCTTGACCGTGCTGTTCTGCGCCAAAAAGGTCGCCGGATTTTTGCGCGCGATCCGCCAACGCGCCACCTGCGCCTCGGCATCCTTGCCAAGATTGGCCGCCAGACGTGAGGCTTCGCCGCTGAGATTCTTTTCCATCAGACGCTCAATCCGCCGCCACGCACGTTCAGGAGTCATGACCTCCGCATTCATTAACCAGGTTTCCAGCGGCTGGCAGCTTACCGGCCAGGAGATGCCCTCATCCCAAAGCGCCAACCCATCCTCAAGCACCGCTGAGGGCGACTGCACCGAACCGCGCGCCGTCAGACGCAAGCAACGGAACTCCTGGGTGCTCAGACTGGCATCATCAAAATCGGCATAGGTTGACCATTCCCCCGCCTTGGCCAACTGCCGCAGGTAGTTTCTGCGCAGATCGTCCGTCATGAAACTCAGCGGATTGGCCTGAAAAAACGCCTTGAGCTCAGCCTTCATCTCCCCCGGCGGCGTGGAAGGCAAGCGCTCACGCAGATCAAGGTAATCCAAATAAGCGCGCAGCGGATAATCCTGCAACGCTCTCAGTTCAGCGACACCCGGCTCACGATCATCCTTGACGCTCTGATACGCGCTTTGAAATGCCTCGCGTTGCTCACGCAAATCAGCCAATACGGGCAGAGAGGTGCCGACAAACGCAAAGACCCAAACGCAACTGCGCAGCACATGGAGACTAGACATAACGGCCACCCAACCTCAGATTTTTTCGTCGAGTCATTCTACCCCCTCGCAGCCTGTCGGACTTTAGGAATCGAAGCGAAAATCTGCCCTCGTCCAAACGGATTTGCAGCCGATTTCCCTAAGTAAATGCTGAAAAGATTCATCCATGGATTTTTTCAGCTCGTCTCACCACGAAGTGAATTCGCGGCGGCCTCCGCGAATCAAGGACTTACGTCCTTGTTCGCGCCGGGGCATCCCTGCCCCGGACAGGAAGCGCTGAATTGTTCAGCGCTTCCCTAAAGTCCGACAGGCTGCCTGCAACAACCGGCGTATTCAATCGCCCCCTTGCATCGTACGCAAAATCTGCTCCAACGCCGCCTGCGGATCAGCCGCCTGCGTAATCGGGCGACCAATCACCAATTGGCTCGCGCCCAACTGCAATGCCTCCGCCGCCGATACCGTGCGCCGCTGATCGTCAGCAGGTGCGCCCGGCTGGCGAATGCCCGGCGTGACCAAGATACCGCTCTCCCCCCAAAGCTGGCGCAAATCACGGGCTTCGCGCGCTGAACACACGACGCCATCCAGCCCGCTATCCTTGGTCAGCGCCGCCAGCCTGCGCACATGCTCATACACCTCGCCGTGCAGACCAACCGCCTGCAAATCCTGCGCCTCCATACTGGTCAGCACGGTCACTGCAATCAACAAAGGCCGCTGGGCATAACCCTCCAGAGCCTCGCGCGCCGCTTCCATCATGCGCCGCCCGCCTATGGCATGCACATTCACCATCCACACCCCAAGCTCTGCCGCCGCCCGCACTGCCTGCGCCACGGTATGCGGAATATCGTGAAATTTGAGATCAAGAAACACCTCAAATCCCAGGCGCTGCAAGGCGTTCACGGCCTCCGGCCCGGCGCGAGTGAACAGCTCCTTGCCGACCTTGAGACGGCAGGCTTTAGGGTCAAGCTGCTGAGCAAGAGACAAGGCCGCATCCAGATGCGCGTAATCCAGAGCCACAACCACGCGAGGCTCAGCGTCAGGAAATGAGGCGATTGGCATAACAGACACCCTTGAAATCAATGAACAGACAAAAGCCGCAGGCATAAAAAAGGCAGCACTCAAGCTGCCTCAATTAAACTACAGAAAATGGCGGAGCGAGAGGGATTCGAACCCTCGATACGTTGCCGTATACACGCTTTCCAGGCGTGCTCCTTCAACCACTCGGACACCGCTCCACAAACTTGCCATGCGCAAGCCAAAATGCCCGCGCAAATCAGGTGCGGGACTTTACCCGAATCTCAAGGCTTCCGCAATCACTTGGGGGCAATTTACCAGGGTGTTGAAAAACATCCTGTTCAAAACCGCTTGCCATGCCAATTTACCGCCTGTCTCCGGGGCGAAGCTGGATCACCCCTCGTCCTTTCCCCCCTTCACTCGCTCAAAGGCTTTTTTCGTCAAGCGCGTCGGCACGGCGTTTTTCGGGTCTTCCGGCCAGGGGTGTTTGGGGTAGCGACCGCGCATGTCCTTGCGCACATCCTGATAAGCGCCGCGCCAGAAGCTGGCTAAATCCTGGGTCACGGCCAGCGGTTTTTGCGCGGGCGACAGCAGGTGGATCATCACCGCCAGACGTCCGTCAAGTACGCACGGCGTCTCAGCCTGCCCAAACAACTCCTGCAATTTGACCGCCAGCACGGGTTGCTCCGCGCCTTCAAGCACCGGCGCGTAGTCCAGGGCGATCTGCGAACCGCTGGGGACGGCAAGATGTGTTGGGGCAAGGCGTTCGAGTTCAGTTTGTCTTGACCAGTCGAGCATGGCGCGCAGCACAGCAGAAAGATCAAGCCGTTCCAGATGCGCCAACCGACTCATACCCCGCACAAACGGCGCCAGCCAGTCCTCAAGCCCAGCCAGTAGCGCTTCGTCCGAGACATCCGGCCAGGTGTCGCCAAGGAGGCGGCGCAACAGCATGACCCGTCCGCGCCATTGCCGATGCGCCTCCTGCCAGGGCAGAGCACCCAAACCGCTGACGCGAATACCTTGCAGCAAAACGGCCAGCATCGTCTCGGGAGAAACGTTGAGCAACACCTTGTCCTCCAGCAGCAGGACACCCAGACGGCGCTGGGCGCGTGCGCTCACAGCCTCGGCGCGTGCATCCCACTCCACGCGCTCAAAGGAAGTGATCTGCTCGCCAAAATGGCGCTCTATCGCCGCCTGACTGATTTTTGCAGCCATAAACACCCGCGCATTGCCGGCTTGTGTGTCGCTCAAACCGACATGCGCGACCGCCAGCCAGGACTCCTGCGCCAAGACGTCCAGGCAATCAAGCTGACTCGCGCGTCCGCTGACCATGACAAAACGCCCCTCGCCAGCCGCCTTGGCCAGTCGTTCGGGGTAGGCCAACGCAACCAGGACGCCGATGTTGTCTTGCCCATCATCGGAACACGCCTGAGCCGATGTCGCTCCACGCGCGGAAACCCGCCGGAGCAAGTCTTCGACCACCCGCCGCGCCTGTGCACGCGCCGCTTCATCCACCTCGAGCCCGCTGTGGTAGACAGGCGACAAAGCCGCCTTGCCATGACGTAACACCTCCAGACG
>CALKWL010000226.1 GCA_938004235.1 uncultured Gammaproteobacteria bacterium | reverse complement strand
GCGGTTTTTCCTAAACCGACGACATCCCCAAGGAAGACACCCTTCCGACGTTCCAGATGCCGAATTGCGAGATCCACCGCTGCCACCTGAAAGTTCAGCAGTCGGCTTTTGACCTCATGCGGTATTTCTGGACCGGTGGGGGCGCCTATGGCTTCCTCGCAAAGGTGCCAAGCCATCCTCAGGTAAATCAGGTAGGGCTGGAGGAGTCTCGGACCAGCCCAACTCGCCTCGATTATCGAGGCGAGTTCTTCGGAAATGTCAACCGACCAACGGTCGCGCCACTTCTCTTCGAACCACTTGGACAGTTTCTCGGCAGCGTCCTGTTCAGTTACGTCCACATTCAGTTCGCCTTGGGTGAGCAGTCCTGAGGACGTAAGGTTGCTGCTGCCAACGATCGCATATAGCTGGGCACCAGGGACGTCACGCTCTACGACATAGAGTTTGGCATGCAGAGGATGTCGCAGGAAGAGCTTTAATTGGACTTGTCCCGATCGTAGCTGTGAAGCTAGGCGACGCAAGGCAGACTCAGCCATGACGGTCGGAACCCCGGCCGCGATCTGCTGTCGGAAACCTTCGGTCGCTGTCTGGCGAAGGCGTGCATAACTTGGACCGTCCATCTCGACGTCGGCTCTCATCGCACGTTGCGCGTCGCGCATATCATCTTCATCTGGACGATGCATGCCGACGAGGACGCGGCAGGCTCGACCGTCGCGCCCCTTTAATCCGTCGACGAGATCCGCGATTAGTGCCCACCCCCGGAGCCTGAGATAGCCGACGCATGCGTCCAAGCATTCGGCACCGGGCATCACGCTTAGCAAGACGTCTGCCAAGCGGCGATCCACATTGTCGATGATCTGCGGCAAGCGATATTCCGCTGTGAGAGGCCGAATTAGTCTACCACATCGCTCTCCGCATTTGCCAATGACGCGTTGCCCCTCTCTTGCCAAGAGAATTCTTACGGACGCCATAACAGGCGCGGAAAGTTCCTATCGCGCCATTACGTTCCTGAAAACGGTCTTTGCAAGAAGTGAGTTATCGGGGTACACAGTGGCCGATACCCGAAGCGCGGCCGCTCGGCGGCTTTCTCCTTCAGCTTCTCACGCAAAGCCGAGTCGTCCTGCGGCCTTGCCTCGTAGTACGTCTGGCTGCGCTGTATATCCACAAGCCCGCAAGCCCGGCGGCGGCTTATCGAGTGCTCCTTCATCGCCATCTCGACTGCCTCACGCCGCGCCGCGGGCGTCACCATTTTCGGGACAAAAGGTCCTTCAGCACCTTAGCGTCCAGCAGCGCGTCCGCAAGCATCGTTTTGAGCCTGGTGTTCTCCGTCTCAAGCTCTTTCAGGCGCTTGGCCTCTCCGACCGCCATCCCGCCGTACTTCGCCTTCCAGCGGTAAAACGTCTGGTCCGATATGCCGTACTTCCGGATGATCTCCTTCGTAGGCACTCCCGCTGCCGATTCCCCAAGGATTCCAACGATCTGTTCCGTACTGAATCTCGACTTCTTCATGGCCGCCTCCCGGTTCTATCCTAACCGAAAGACTCCCATTTCAAACTGTCCTAATGAAGGGGTTCAGGTCAGCATGTGCTCCGTGGCCTACAACACAAACGGCCAGCATCTGTACCTTCGCAGAGCCGCACGAGGTGTCCTAATGAAGGGGTTCAGGTCAGTCCTATGAACGGGTTTCAGGTCAAGGATGCAGATGCCTTCGTTCACCACTTTTACGGACGTGGCCTAAAAGCTGCCGTCGATTCACCTTTTTCTTAATCCAACTTTGGAAGCTGCGGTTCCAAATATTGTATCAGGCAGGTCGGTAACGGTGACAGTGTAACCGGACAGCTTGAATCCATCCGACAGTAGCTTGAAAGCATTACACACATCAGTCCCCTCAATCGAGGAAAGCACACCATCAACCAGCTCAATAAGGAAACTCGTTCCTTCAATAGTCGTACTCATGGTCAACCGCGAATGGAATAGAAATTCATAGCCTTCTCCTACAGTCTCTTGTTCTGTCCACTTTTGATATCCTGAAAACTCGCCAACCAGCATGAACTCCAAGCCGAACAGTTTCTGAGTTGACTCAAATCGAATTACTGATGCTGCAGTATCATTCTGATCGATAGATTTGTCGGCACCATCCCAATTTGTCGAAGAGTATTCCGTCTTCATGGTTGCGACGTCCACACCGTCGACCATCACAAATGACTTGAGTGAATTGAAAACAAGGGCTGCCAGTCTTGCGCTGCAAGGGTTCTCGGGACCCGGAAAGGTGATTACATTTCCAACTCCTGTGCTTTCACTGTTTTGCACGGTAGAACTGCGATTTCCGGTCACCTCAACCGCAGTAAGACCACCCGGCGAGCGCCATAACTTGTTTAGACGAGTTGAAAGCCTTGGCTCGCGGGCGAAATGTTCAAGAGTTCGGGTATCCGATGCTTTACAGGACTCTGGAGAAAGATTATTCACAGCACCAAAAGAACCTTTCCAACCAGATTTCACTCCATTATCCACAACATGAAATTGCTTTGACCAATCGCCCTGACCATCATCACAACTTCTTGAAACTTGTCGGATCTCATTTCGTGCTTCCTTATTGCGTTCAAGGGTCATATTCGACAGGGCTATGGTCAGCGCTGACATTTCAGCCAATACGGGATTAATCGAGCGATAAGAGCCTTGCCCGGGAGCCGCGCTGCGTAATGCTTTCTTAACCCACTCCGGCGTATTTTTTGGAATATCACGGTTCATAGGTTTGTCCATCTTTACCGAAACCGTCGCCGTCTTGCCGGACTCAACCTTGACGGACTGACGAAATGGCTGCATTCCCCACACTTCCCCACTAATGACGTAAAGGCCTGCAGGCAAACGGAGCAATGGCTTCTTGTCATCAATCCTTGTAAGACCAACATAAGTACTGAGGACGGAATCCTTAATCTGAAGTCTTCCCACGTTCTCAACTGAAAAAGCCTGATCACTTTCCGCCTGGATAACACCCAACGGGATTATTGGAGGCTCATCATACTTTACAGCCGACACTCCGACGGCTTCCTTTCCGCTGATCGAGTATGCGATTTGTTCTATTCCGCCCTTAAGTCCTTCCTCCGCACAGTCCAATCCCTTAACCTCAAAACCCTTCGCAGAGACCACCTGGCGTAGATTCCAGAGAATTCCTTGAATTGAACAGGAACCACCAGTCTCCTGAACGGAAACACCCAGCAGCAACCCAGGGGCCATTTCCCCCCCAGGATGAATCTTTGTTTTGTCTTCGAAATTACCCCACCAGCTATCTAGACGAGATTCCGTAATCTGTTCCTTGACCCCGGGGCGTGGCGAAACACAAAAAGCCCCGGCTTCCGCCAGCTTCACGGCAAAATAGTCTGCCAAACTGACTGCAAGCGCAGCTTTGACAAGCTTCGAATCAGTCATCTGAACGTCCAGCACCTTAACAACCGGACAGTCACCCGTCGCGCCTTGGGCCCAACCGTTCATGGAAACAAGCAGTACCCAAACTGACGACATGCACGCCGCTATCCACTTGATACAACCGTTCATGATGAAAATGCCTTCCCGAGTATCGATACTTGCGAATTACTTTATCCCGTGACTGCGAATCCTACAATTGGCCAATCTGCCTAATTGCTTTCATCAACGCCACCCATCGGTCTTCTCGCCACACAAGGTCACGCCCCCAGATGACGCCCACCGAGTCGAATTCAAAGCCCTGGGCACTGTAGATGCAGCCCACCTGGCCCTCGCCAATCTCGGTGTTGGCCACAGCGTGTAGGGATGCTTCTGCGGATTCGGCGCAGCCCTGCCCTTCGGGACCTTGGCATTCCAGGGGCGCTCCCAGGCACCAATTTTCACGTCGGGTTCCAGGCTGCCGTCCGGTCGCACCTCGCTCCACTTCCAGCAGAAACC
>CALKWL010000225.1 GCA_938004235.1 uncultured Gammaproteobacteria bacterium | reverse complement strand
GATTGACTGACGTGACTGGAGTTCAGACGTGTGCTCTTCCGATCTACAAACAAGAATCCATGACGCGCCAGAGGTTTCTTTTGGGCGCTGAAAAATACTAAAAAAACATATGACACATGACTGGCCGCTGAAGAGCATCTGCGGCACAGGCAAGCGGTAAGCACTTGTCTTGTCTTTTCACGGTTTCGTCACGAACACAAGCCACGGGCAGACCCGATGCTGAAACTCTTCAGACAAAAAAAGGGAGTCATCATGACTCCCCATAGACAGCGTTTTTTCAGATCAGCGCGGCATCAAAGCGTGTTCATCAACCCACGATGTGATGCTTGCCTACCAACTGCACCGAACTGGCCTTGGGGCCTTTTTCGCCTTCGACCTCATCAAAACGCACCTCAGCTCCCTGGGGCAGATCATCAAATTCCACATTCACCAAACTGTTGCGGTGGAAATAAATCTCGCGCCCATCGGAGGTCAGAATGGTTCCGGAGTCAGGGGTGACTTCAACCACGCGACCATGCGCCGGCACCTCATGCGCCTTCACTTCACCGCGCATCTTGCCCACGTAAGTTTCCAGCTGGCGTTGCGCCGCCGCAAAAGCATCGCGCAATGACACATACAAATCCTCATGCGCGTGTTCATCGTGCTTGTCATGGCTGACTACAATCTCCTGTCCTGGAACAGTAATGTCGATATTGATTTCGTACAGTTTTCCCTTGGTTTGATGTTTATGGGGGGCAGCCACTGTCACGCGCATAGACGTAATGCGGTCAAAATAACGTTCCAGTTTCATGGCCTTGTCACGGATCGCCGCTTCAATGGCCTCAGATGGAGGAATGTCCCTAAAGGTGATTTGCAGTGGAAGTCTCATCATCGTCTCCTCGTCATGCCCGATCATCGGGCGAAGCCTGTGTGAAAGCCATGTGACATAGATACCACCAGTGCGGGAGAAAGCCAAGCGAGCGTCTGTCCGTCCCGGGGCGCAACGTCCGCGCCCAATAGGAAAATGCACCGCGTTCACGCATAATCGAACAATTCACCCATGCCGGGATGGCAAGCAACGTGCTAAGCCGCTGGGGATGACCGATTTAAACTCAGAATGTAATTGGAGTGTTTGGCGCATGACAACGAATTATCAGGATTTGGATCCGCAGGAATCACAAGAATGGCTGGACGCGCTGGCGGCGGTCATTGAATTCGAGGGCAGCGAAAAAGCCCAACACCTGATCGCATCCCTGATTGAGGCCGCACGCAAACATGGCATCGACACGCCCTACAGCGCCAACACCCCTTATATCAACACCATTCCGAAAGAAGATCAGCCGGTCTATCCGGGCGATTTGCGCCTAGAACAACGCCTGCGCGCCCTGATCCGCTGGAACGCCATGGCCATGGTGGTCAAAGCCAACAAGGCGCACGACGGCATCGGCGGACATATCGGCAGCTATGCCTCTTCATCCACACTGTATGAAGTAGGGTACAACCATTTCTTCAAGGGTCCCGACCACCCGGAAGGCGCCGACATGGTGTTTTTCCAGGGGCATGTCGCACCCGGCATGTACGCCCGCGCGTTTCTTGAAGGGCGTCTCGACGAGGAGCACCTGCTGAACTTCCGCCAGGAAGTTGACGGCAAGGGCATATCCTCCTACCCGCACCCCTGGACAATGCGCGACTTCTGGCAATTTCCCACAGTTTCCATGGGGTTAGGGCCATTGATGGCGATTTACCAGGCACGTTTCATGAAATACATGGATGCGCGCGGCCTGGCTCCGGCCAACAGCCGCAAGGTTTGGGCCTTCCTTGGCGACGGCGAAATGGACGAGCCCGAATCCCTCGGCGCCATTGGCCTTGCCGTGCGCGAACAACTCGACAACCTGGTGTTTGTCATCAACTGCAACCTGCAACGTCTGGACGGCCCGGTACGCGGCAATGGCAAAGTGATTCAGGAGCTTGAGTCACATTTCCGCGGCGTGGGCTGGAATGTGTACAAAGTCATTTGGGGCTCAGACTGGGATGACCTACTCGCCCGCGACACTTCCGGAAAGCTGATGCAGTTGATGATGGAAACCGTGGACGGCGAATACCAGGCCTTCCGCGGCAAGGATGGCGCGCATGTGCGCCAGAGTTTCTTTGGCAAATACCCGGAAACTCTGAAGTTGGTTGAAGACCTGACCGATGATGAAGTTTTTGGCCTGACCCGCGGCGGTCACAGCCCTCGCAAGCTCTATGCCGCGTACAAGCGCGCTGCCGAAAGCTCCGGCAAGCCGACGGTCATTTTGGCGAAGACCGTCAAAGGCTACGGCATGGGCCCCTATGGCGAAGCGTCCATGGCCGTGCACTCCCAAAAGAAGCTCGATCTGGACGGCCTCAAGTATTTCCGCGACCGCTTCAGCGTACCGATTTCCGACGAACAACTGGAAAAAAACATCCCCTTCTACCGCCCAGCGGATGACAGTGAAGTCATGCAGTACATGCAGTCGCGCCGCCAGGCGCTCGGCGGCTACCTGCCCAGCCGCCGCGACCACGCCGCTGCGCTGACCATTCCGCCGTTAAGCGCATTCGAAACCCTGCTGCAATCAACGGGCGACCGCGAAATGTCCACCACCATGGTGTTTGGCCGCCTGCTGGCGTTGCTGCTGCGCGATAAAACCTTCGGCAAGCGCGTCGTTCCCATTATTCCCGATGAAGCGCGTACCTTTGGCCTGGAAGGCCTGTTCCGCCAGGTGGGTATCTACGACCCGGCAGGCCAGCTCTACGAGCCCATCGATGCCGATCAGGTCATGTGGTACAAGCAGTCGCACAACGGCCAGGTCTTACAGGAAGGCATCAACGAAGCGGGCTCCATGGCGAGCTGGATTGCCGCCGCCACAGCCTATGCCAACCACAATGTCAGCATGGTGCCGTTTTACATTTATTACTCGATGTTCGGTTATCAGCGCATTGGCGACCTGGTCTGGGCGGCGGGCGACATCCAGGCGCGCGGCTTCATTATCGGCGCGACCGCCGGGCGCACCACCCTGGCGGGCGAAGGTTTGCAGCACCAGGACGGTCACAACCTGCTGGCGTTCGGTCAGGTTCCCAACTGCATCAGCTACGATCCGACCTTTGCCTATGAGTTTGCCGTGATTGCCCATGATGGCCTTAAGCGCATGTTCGAGGCGCATGAGCATGTGTTCTATTACATCACCGCCATGAACGAAAATTACGCCCACCCGGCCATGCCCGAAGGTGTTGAGGAGGGCATCCTCAAGGGGCTGTACAGCTTCGCGAAAAGCACAAGCACGCACAAAGTACGTGCACAACTCATGGGCTCCGGCACCATTCTCCGCGAAGTGATCGCCGCCGCCGCCATGCTCGAAGCCGAGTGGAATGTCAGCGTGGACGTGTGGTCCGCCACCAGCTTCAACCTGCTGCACCGCGAGGGTGTGGACTGCGAACGCTGGAATACCCGCCACCCCGAAACCGAGGCGCGCGTCCCGCACGTTACGCAAACGCTCGCTTCAACCCAGGGACCAATCATTGCCGCCACCGACTACGTGCGCGCCGTGCCGGAGCAGGTTCGCGCCTACCTGCCTGGCAAGCGTTACATCACGCTGGGCACCGACGGCTTTGGACGCTCAGACACCCGTGAAGCGCTGCGTCGTTTCTTTGAAGTTGACCGCTGGAACATCGTGGTCGCCACGCTCAAAGCACTGGCGGATGACGGTGCGCTGCCTGTCAGCACGGTTTCTCAAGCCATCAAGAACTACGGCCTTGACGCGGACAAGCCTAATCCAATGACCGTTTAAACGCATCGTTCAACGACTTCTTAAAGAGGCATCAAAGCGTATGGGTATGCAGAAATTCGTGTTGCCGGACATTGGCAATCACAAAAATATCCCTGTAATTGAAATCCTGGTGAATGAAGGCGATACGGTCGAAAAGGATCAGTCGATTCTGACCCTGGAATCCGACAAGGCCACCATGGAAATCCCGGCGCCGTTTTCCGGCGTGGTGCGCAATATCCAGGTCAAACTGGAGCAGAAGATCAATCAGGGCGACTTGATCTGCGAAATTGAAACTGCGGCGGATACACCCGTTCCCGCTCCAACCGCCAAGACCGCAGCCTCTGCTGCATCAAGCGCGCCCGCGATCGAGGCTCCCAAGCCGACACCCACACCTGTAACCGCCCCCACGCCGAGCCTCCCGGTCAATGCGGCACCCGCGACCGATAAGCCCGTCAACGCCCCCAGCCCCGGCGCGAAATATCATGCATCGCCCTCCGTACGCGCCTATGCGCGCACCCTGGGTGTTGAACTGCAACATGTGGTCGGCACCGGGCCCAAAGGGCGCATCCAGACCACGGATGTAGAAAGCTACATTAAGGCGGTGATGCAGGGCGAAAAACCCGCCCCCAAGGCGGCGGACATTTCTGCGGGCTCCGGCATTCCTCCCGTTCCCGTCATCGACTTCACCCCCTTCGGCGAGACTGAGCAGGTTGAGCTTTCACGTATCAAGAAAATTTCCGCCATGGACTTGAGCGCTTGTTGGCTGAACATTCCGCATGTCACCCAGTTCGACGAAGCCGACATCACCGAACTTGAGGCTTTCCGCGCCAGCCTGAAAGCCCGCGCGGACAAGGCAGGCGTCAAGATGACGCCGCTGCCTTTCGTGATGAAGGCAGTGGTGCAAGTACTCAAGGAGTTCCCGCATTTCAACGCCTCGTTAAGCCCTGATGGCGACAGTCTGGTTCTGAAAAAGTATTACAACCTCGGCGTGGCCGTGGACACGCCCAACGGTCTGGTCGTCCCCGTGGTGCGCAATGTCGATCAAAAGGGGCTGTTCGAGCTGGCGCGCGAGCTGGGTGAACTCAGTCAGCGCGCCCGCGAAGGCAAGCTCACGCCCACGGACATGTCCGGCGGCTGCTTCAGTATTTCCAGCCTAGGCGGCATTGGCGGCACGCAGTTCACTCCGATCGTGAACGCCCCCGAGGTCGCCATTCTCGGGCTGTCCAAGGCCAAGATGACCCCGGTATGGGATGGCGAGGGCTTCGAGCCGCGTCTGATGCTGCCGTTCTCGGTGTCCTACGACCACCGCGTGATCGACGGCGCGCAGGGCGTGCGCTTCACCACGCGCTTGAGCCAGTTACTGCGCGATTTGCGCGAAATCCTGATTTAACGGAGCACGATCATGGCCAGAATTGAAACTATCCTGCTGCCCGATGTCGGCAATTTCAAGCAGATTCCGGTCATTGAAGTCCTTGCCCAGCCGGGTGAGAGCATCGAAAAAGACCAATCGCTCATTACTCTGGAAACAGACAAAGCCACCATGGAAATCCCCGCGCCCATGACGGGTGTGTTGGTGGAATGGTTGGTCAAGCTCGGCGATAAGGTCAGTAAAGACACGCCGATTGCGACGTTTGAGATCCATTCGGAACTCCTCTCTCCCCTCGCGGGAGAGGGGCTGGGGGAGAAGGGGGAAGAGCCTTCAAGCGGGGTTACCCCGTCCAAAGCAGCAACCCCCTCTCCCCAACAACCCCCTCGACAAAGCCTCTCCCCCATGAGGGCGGAGGGGGCAAAAGAAGTCCTGCCGCCTGCTGATATGACTTGCGATGTCCTTGTTCTCGGTGCTGGCCCTGGCGGCTATACCGCCGCCTTCCGCGCCGCCGACTTAGGCAAGCAGGTGATTCTGGTCGAAAAAGAATCCGTGCTGGGCGGCGTATGTCTGAATGTCGGCTGCATCCCGTCCAAAGCCTTGCTGCATGTGTCGCAAGTGATGAACGAAACCCGCGAGATGTCCGAGCATGGCGTGACCTTTGCCGAACCCAGCGTGGATTTGGATAAGCTGCGCGGCTTCAAGAATAGCGTCATCAAAAAGCTCACCGGAGGCCTGACGCAACTGGCCAAACAACGCAAAGTGCAGGTTGTGACCGGCGAAGGCCGCTTCACCTCGCCGCATACGGTGGCAGTCACCACCGCAGACGGCGTCAAAACCATCGCCTTTGAACACGCCATTATCGCCGCCGGTTCGCGTCCGGTGCATCTACCCTTCATTCCGCATGACGACCCGCGCGTGATTGACTCCACCGGCGCGCTCGAACTGGCCGACATTCCCAAGCGCATGTTGGTCATTGGCGGCGGCATTATCGGTCTGGAAATGGCGCAGGTGTACGATGCGCTGGGTACGAAAATCACCATCGTTGAACTGGCGGACAACATCGTTCCCGGCGCCGATAAAGACATCGTCATGCCGCTGCTCAAGCGTATTAAAAAGCGTTACGAAAACATTTTCCTCGGCGCCAAAGTCACAGCGGTCAAAGCCACGCCCGAAGGCTTGGTGGTTAACTTTGAAGGCAAGGGCGCCCCTGAATCCGACACTTTCGACAAAGTGCTGGTTGCGGTCGGTCGTATTCCGAATGGCAAGCTGATTGATGCGGACAAGGCCGGTGTTGAAGTCAATGAGCGCGGCTTTATCCCCGCCGATGCGCGCCTGCGTACCAATGTGGCGCATATCTACGCCATTGGCGACATCATCGGTCAGCCCATGCTGGCGCACAAAGCCGTGCATGAAGGCAAGGTTGCCGCCGAAGTCATCAGCGGCATGGCCTCGGCCTTTACGCCAATCAGCATCCCTGGTGTGGCCTACACCGACCCGGAAATCGCCTGGGTGGGCAAAACCGAAGACGAACTCAAGCGCGACGGTGTGGCCTATGAAAAAGGCGCGTTCCCATGGGCGGCCTCCGGGCGCTCGCTCTCCATCGGGCGTGACGAGGGCATAACCAAGGCGCTGTTCTGTGCCGAAACGCACCGTCTGCTCGGCGCGGGCATCGTCGGCACCAATGCGGGCGAACTGATTGCCGAAGCCACCCTGGCGCTGGAAATGGGTGCGGACATGGCTGATATTGGCCTGACCATTCACCCGCATCCCACGCTTTCGGAAACCCTGGGCTTGGCGGCGGAAATGGCCGAAGGCACGATTACCGATCTGCTGCCGCCGAAAAAGCGCAACGCGTAGCCGGGTGTTGGCGCAGTCAGATGCGAGCACCTTTCCCGCGCAGTACCCCTTGGGCAAGGATGCCCAAGGGGAGCGAGAGCAGGACACGCGGCTTCAGCGGATTTATGGAAGCGCCCTTGAGCGCCTGAAGCGAACAAGCCACCGACGGAGGTCGGCTTTTGCAACCAGATCGTCTCAAGTCCGACAGGCGGCTAGATCCGAAAACCTCGGCTTGGTCAAAGCCGGGGTTTTCTTTTAAAGTGCAGGCCTGTTTTTAATTAAATATTGAAAAAATTCATCCTTGGGTTTTTTCAATTCGACTCGCCGCGAAGTCAATTCGCGCTGGTCATCACGAACGAACAACTCACGTCGTTATTCGTATTGGGGCATCCTGCCCCAAACGGGAAACGCTGAATAAATCAGCGTTTCCCTTAAGGCACAGCTCATCGGAAACTTATGGATTTACTCGCCCTGGGAACCTATGCCCTGCTCGGAGTCTTTGCCGGTTTGATGGCCGGAATGCTCGGCATCGGCGGCGGCTTGATTATCGTGCCCATTCTGGTCTGGCTCTTTAGCGTGCAAGGGCACGTACCCGCCGACATCATGATGCAGGTTGCTGTAGGCACGTCGCTCGCTACGATTATCGTCACCTCTGTCGGCTCCATCTGGGCGCACCATCAAAAGGGCGCGGTAGACTGGTCAATTGTGCAACGCATCCTGCCCGGCTTGCTGATCGGCTCCGTGCTAGGTTCGGTGGCCGCGCACTACATGCCCAGCGACATTCTGAAAAAAGTCTTCGGTGTCTTACAAATTGTCATCGCCCTGCAAATGGCGTTCGGACGCCAACCCGAAGCACATCGCCAACTGCCCGGGGCGGCAGGCATGACCGCTTCGGGCACGGTGGTAGGCGCCATCAGCTCACTGATGGGCATGGGCGGCGGCGCAGTCTCCACACCCTTTTTTGTATGGTGCAATGTCCCCATGCGCCGCGCCATCGCCACTTCGGCAGCCATCGGCCTGCCTGCGGCCATTGCGGGCAGCGCCGCCTACATCGCTACCGGCTATGGCTTGCCCAATCTGCCCGCCATGAGCCTGGGCTATGTGTACCTTCCCGCCTGGATCAGCATTGGCGTCATGAGCATCGTGTTTGCCATGCTAGGTGCCAAATTAACCCACATCCTGCCCGTAAACACGCTTAAAAAGGTGTTTGCCGTGCTGCTGATCGCGCTAGGCATCAAGATGCTCTTCTTCTAACGCCTCCAAATTGCACACTACACCATGCGTGAAAGCATTTTTTTAGTCGGCCCGATGGGCGCAGGAAAATCTACCAGCGGCCGCCTTTTGGCGCGCACCCTGGGCATGAAATTCATCGACAGCGACAAAATCATCGAGCAACGCACCGGCGCCAGCATCCCGCTGATTTTTGAAGTCGAGGGAGAAAGCGGTTTTCGCCAGCGCGAGCGCGCCGTGATCGACGAACTGACACAGCAGCACGGCATCGTGCTCGCCACTGGCGGCGGTTCAGTGCTTATGTCGGAAAACCGTGAAGCACTCCACAATCGCGGTATCGTCGTCTATCTTTTTGCTTCGGTGGATCACCAGATGGAGCGTACCGCGCATGACCAGAACCGCCCACTGTTGCAAACCGCCGATCGGCGTGGCACTTTGGAAAACCTGATGCGCATCCGCGATCCCCTGTACCGGCAAACGGCGCATCTGGTGATCGAAACCGACCGGCTTATTCCAAAATTCGTGGTACAGCGTATTCTGCGCGGCTTACATATTGATCTGACTCATGTACAGACGCGTGAATAGCAGGCGGATGAAGTCAGGTATTTCAGCCGACTGCGGTTGTCCAGCCAACGCACGTCGGACTCAATGATTCTCCGTGCGGTATCAATAAATCAGCATTTACTTAAGACAAAAAGGACAGGTATGCAGTCTTTGCACGTCGATCTTGGCGAACGTAGCTACCCGATTCACATTGGACAGGGATTGCTCGATCAAAGCGCGCTTTTGCGCGCAGCTATCCCAGGCAACAGCGCTGCGGTGGTCACCAACACCACAGTTGCGCCGCTATATCGCCAGCACCTGGATACCGCACTGGCCGGGCTTAAAACCACAACGGTTGTACTGCCCGATGGCGAAGCCTATAAATCCATCGCAAGTCTGCAAACGATCTGGGATGCGCTGATCGAAGGGCGCTTCGACCGCAATACGACGCTGATCGCTCTTGGTGGCGGAGTCATCGGCGACATCACCGGCTTTGCCGCCGCCAGCTACCAGCGCGG
>CALKWL010000224.1 GCA_938004235.1 uncultured Gammaproteobacteria bacterium | reverse complement strand
TTGACTGACGTGACTGGAGTTCAGACGTGTGCTCTTCCGATCTACCGTCACCGGATCATGGTGGTCATCCGGGTTAACATTGCTCAGGTCGCTATGATTGATAGCCGCCAGAGTAAGCACTTGCCCAGCCAGTGCCAGTTTTGTCGTCAGCCCGCCAGTTCCCAGCGTCACCGGGTCGTGGTGGTCATCCGGGTTAACATTGCTCAGGTCGCTATGGTTAATGGCCGCCAGGGTAAGCACCTGTCCAGCCAGTGCCAGTTTTGCCGTCAGCCCGCCAGTTCCCAGCGTCACCGGGTCGTGGTGGGCGCTGGCATCAGCAGCATGTGCAGAGATGTCCACCCCATCAATGGTCACGCCAGCACTGACACCAAGATTTCCGGTTAATTGACGCGAGCCATCTGCCAATAAGTATTGAGGATGGTCATCATCGGTTAGTCCGGTTAGCGCACCATGATCCGTGGAGATAGTTGTGCCAACTGGCGTGTTGCTGTTGTTGGCAACGGCCGTTTGCAAGTCATGGATGGCACGGATCATATATTCGGCTGTCGTTAGCCCTGCGGAGCCAAACGTGTAGGGAATCAAACGGCTGGAAGCCTGAATATCGAAGTACAGCACCCCATCTTCTTCTATGCGCCGGGTGATGTCCTGGGCCACCACAATCTCATCATACGTGCCATACTCAACACTATCCAGCATCACCTCAATGGTGTCGCCAGGGCGAATACGTTGATGAGAAACGGCCGTAATCTTGTAATCAACAGCAGCCTCAGACCGAGCCTGCAAATAATTCAACGCCGTATAAAACAGAGCAATAGCTGCAGACTGTGCCGCCGCGCTGCTGTCGTCTGCCGGGCGTATCTGAGAAAACGACTTCGATTCTTGCACCACTGCATGTGTGGATTCCAATGTGGTATTGGTAATCAGGCTATTTGCCCAACTGACCGAATAGCCAGACGGAACCGTCACTAATCCCTCAGCATCGGCAATCGTCACACGATCATCTCCGCTGCCAGCACCAAAGGCATAGAGGCGTGTGGCAACCTCGTCTCCATCTTCAACCCGCCGAGCCTTAAGGATCACGCCCGTGTTGGCGTCTTCTGCCGTTGCATCGTCCGTCAACACATAAGCAGAGCCAGGATAACTGACGGATTGTTCCCATTTCAGTTCGCGGTCTGCGCTACCAATGCCGTATTTGTAAAAATATCCACCAGACTGCTTTGAAATCTCGCGCAGCACATCCAGTACAGAATCGCCCCGCGTTGTGGTCACATAGGTTCCATTCGTTGTGCCTGTTGTGCTGCCGGAGAACGACCACGCTGTGGCTTTGGCAATAGCTTGCGCTAGGTCGTTACTCGCCACGCCGCCACTTCCATCGTCAATCACATCGTCGCCAAAATCAATGTAATTCAATTCCTGGAGAAGCACAGGCCCGGATACGCGCAACAATGTGCCACCAACATCTGGCACGATGCTGACATTCTTGATGATAAATCCGCAAATACCAAAGCCCAAGCCGGAAATTGCATCAATCACCGTCGCAAAAACCACATTTCCCTCAGTCAGATAAGATGCTGCCGTTGAGCTTGCCATCACTTCCAAACGGCCGTCTCCTACCGAAGACATCGCCTCGCTGCCGCCGACTGTCACCACTTCATCGGTAATGGTAGCCAACAAGGTATTCAATGTATGGTCATAAACCTTGACCGTGAAATCAGTGAAATTACCAGCCATTAAGCACTCGTAAACGTCCAGTCTTCATACAGTTCAAACTTGAGCTTTGCCCAAATCGCGTCGCCCACAATCTCATCCGGCTGGCTGTAACCGACCTGCGTCAATCGCGCTCGTGCCGTGTAGTAACCAGTGGGGGAATAACCAGCCTCGTATGCGTAGACATAGGCGGCCTTGCCTAGCACATCAAAAAATGCATCGTATGCAGCTTTTGCAGTCAATGAAACCGTTGACACACAGCGAACGCGCTGCGTAATTGTGCCAGGGATAATGGGCGCATCGTTCCAACCGTAGGGGTCATACTTCACACCGCTTGGCGTGATGGCCGGTTTCTGCTGGATGCTGCTTGTCACGTCGGCCACACCCTGCGCAAAATAATTCGTGCCATCGTGCAGATACTGGTCGAGGACACTAATCAGGTAAAAGCGGTAAACGTAGACAGTGCGATTCATTAGACCTTCAACCCCATGCGCCGTGCGGCCGTCATCAATTCGTCAGACGCAGCCCGTGCGATTTCATTGGCGTTGTCATTGCCCCGCGCATCAATGGCAATGTTAATAGCCATATCGCCGCCCCCCATCCGCGATAAACCGCCAGCGCGCGCCGCGTTGTGCATGTCATTCAAGGCGCTGACACCTACACTACGCACCGCCTCAGGGCTAAACACAAACTCGTTTGGGTGGACGATGCCGCCAGCATTGCCCGTGTATCCACCACCGGCAAACGCCTGCGGCTGCTGCGAGCTTCCTGGGCCGGTTGGCAATGCCGGAATGGGGTCAGATGTGATGGAGACGTGAACGGGAATGTTTTGCGGAATGAGACCCAACTGGTTAATGAGCAATAATGCCGATGTCCTCGCCCCCTCTATTTCATCGTCATCCACCTCGATGGAGTATTCGCCATCGGCCAGGAGCGTCACATCCTCATAGAGGCTGGTAACGGCCGTACTCACGTCCTCGAAATCACTTACACCAGTATCAGCAAATATGGCAATAGCCTCAGCAGAAGCATCAGTGCTTTCCTCCACCAGCCCAACGGCCGCAGCCAGGTTATCAATCTCCTGCTGTGCCAGCACCCCGTCGCTCAAATATTCATCCAGCAGCAGGTTCGTGGCCGTCGTCACCTTGTCAGTTTTGACGGCAAACTCTTCCATCGCCGCCGCCTCGTCCCCGGAGATGAGGCCCATAGCCTCCTGCATATTGATAATGGCTAGCTGCGCATCCAATGCACCTTCGCCGCCATCGGCAATGACTTCAGCCATGCGTGCCTGAACGATGTCCAGGGCTGTGTTGCGGTAGCTCTCGCTGATGGCCGTGTTTGCCGCCTCGATGCGCTTTTGTGCATCCTCAGCCGCTTCAGCGTCGCCGGTGAATACGGCAGACATGCCACCCTCACCAAGCGCCGCAGCCTGGGCAACCAGGGCATTCCGCGCCGATTCGCTCAAGTCGCCTTGCAGCGCGTCCCACGCCGCCAACCATTCCGCGCTGCCCTCTTCGGTGGTGAGCAAAATGGCATTCATGGCAGCTTTCGGATCATTAGTCAGGTCAGCGGCAAGCTGGGCATTGATGTCGGCAATTTCCTGGCTGTTGTCGTAGGTGACATCAACCCACTCGCCTTGTGCGTCGGCCAGGTCGCTCTGGGCTTGGATGAGGTCGGAAATGGGGTCTTGTATGCCAGAAACGGCCGTGTTCAATGAACTAAACGCCGCCACCTGTGCCTGAATTGAGGCAATCTCTTCGGGCGACTTTTTCGCCAGTTCATCCATGCGGTCAAGCATGGTTTTCTTGGCGTCTGCGGCATCCAGGGTGGCCCAATACTCATCCTCTTGCTGAGTGGTGGTGTCTCCCAAATGACCACCATACTCAATCAGTGTCCGGTTCACAGCACGCAGTACAGCGTCCTCATCATCCAATGCCGCCGCGTGCGCAATTACCGTGTCAGTTGCTTCACCAGTGGAATAGGTCAGGTTGGCTAGTTTGGCATCAACATCAGCAAATCCGGCCGTAATACTTGCAAGCCGCTCCCGCTCGTCGAGTTCAGCCATCGCCTTGTTTAACTCAACCCAGGAAACGCCCATGCCATTGACTTCAACACCGGTATCAGAGAGTTGCGCCCCAAGCGCCTTGAAACGCGCTTGCATCACATCAGTGGTAGCAGAGGTACGGCCGAGGTCTGCCAGCAGCAGTAACAAACTCTCGCGGGTATCAACCGTTGCCAACGGCGAGAAGGGGCTGCCATGACTGCCTACCTCGTCAATC
>CALKWL010000223.1 GCA_938004235.1 uncultured Gammaproteobacteria bacterium | reverse complement strand
CATACGAGATTGACTGACGTGACTGGAGTTCAGACGTGTGCTCTTCAGATCTCGCCGAGTGTTTTCTTCAGTGCCTCGGCATACTCATTCGGGTCTTGCGCGGCCACAAAGTCACCACGCCCGTTCAGCGTGGCGTGCCACAAGTCATCGATTTTTGCATTCTGATTTGAAAAAGGATCAGGCCAGGTTTTAGCACCACTCATCAGGTTAGGAAGGTCGGTTGCGGGATCTAGGGTGCCGTTGGCTCCCAAGGACACACCGAACGTGGACATATGCTGCCAGAAGGCTGGGTCGGCGCTGTTGGTGGGTACATCGTTGGTCATAAAAGCTTCGGTGCGCAAATCCTCTTTCCAGTATTTCATGGCAACATCCGCCAGCGTATCGCTACGGCTATCCTGGTAGGGGTTCACGGGCGTGTACTTGAAGCTGGCACCATCCGGCCCGGTAATCACGTTGCCAGCGGTGCCATCTTGATTGCCTACGTTTTGATTCGGGCCGTTCCAATAACCGTCGGTCGTCAGAATGGCAAAAGACTGGCGGCAGGAGACTTGCAGACCTCCACCCCCAATGTCCGGAGCCCAAGGTCCGCCGGACGTGCTGTTTTTGTAGTAGTCACCCACGACCCTGAGCGCACGGCGCAGAGGCGTACCGGAAAGCGGCATGGGCCACTGATATAGGCGCTCGTAAAAGTTTTGCTTGTAAGTGCCAGAAAAGTTTCCCGCGACGGGGTCTGGCGTAATGGGGATTTGGTAATTGATGCCA
Source organism: uncultured Gammaproteobacteria bacterium (assembly GCA_938004235.1). Lineage (GTDB taxonomy): Bacteria > Pseudomonadota > Gammaproteobacteria > Halothiobacillales > Halothiobacillaceae > Thiofaba. Next base: position 879 of record CALKWL010000223.1, on the reverse strand, counting down.
CCGTTGTTGATTGTGGTGAAGCCGACACGGAAGCTGTTGGCATCCAGCCCCTGGAAGGCAAGCCCGGTACCACCGCGTACACTCAAAATACGCGAGCGATAATAGCTAAACCAGTTGGCAAAGTTCTGACGCTCCTCCAATACTGTTCGGGTAATGCCGCTAGGCCAGCTTAGGCTGCTTACTTGGCTTTCATTTCCTGTTGCGAGGTCTTTACGGTAAGCCTTATTGCCCCGAATTTGATAGCGCACAAATGAGCTGGCGTTATTGACATTACCAGAACCTTTATATTGGTAGAACGTGATCGGCCAGAAGTCTTTATTAGAAGATGAACTAGGGTAGCTCCAGCGATTGTATTTTTGCTTGATGGTCAAATCCATACAGCGGTTATTGGGGTCACGCACGGCATTGCAGGTGGAGCCTGGCATGGAGATGACATCGTAGGGGTTAAAACGGGCGCGGGTAGGGTCGGCATTACCAAACGATGTACAATCGTGTTTGACCCACGGGGTGTAGGTAATGGTCGGGTCGTAATAAACCTTGTTGAGCCACGCCGAGCGGTATTTTATTGCACTCGAATTTGAATCGTCAAAGCTGGTAATGAGCTCCGAGCCATCGCCATAGTTCGGGCCGCCATAAACATGCGAGGGCGGCGGGAATGCGTAGTTGCTGTAAACCATGCTGTCGGGCATCCCCTCCCAGTGCATACTGCCTGAGTCGTCGAGGATAAACATCAGGTTTGCCGCCACGCCGCTATTGGTTTGGATTGGCGTGGAGGGGATATTGAGTTGCGCTTGGGCGGGAGCCAGCATTGCGCAACTTAATGCGAGGGCAATGGCGCTGGCCAGTTGCGCGGGCTTGAAGCTTGGCGAGCGGTTAGTT
>CALKWL010000222.1 GCA_938004235.1 uncultured Gammaproteobacteria bacterium | reverse complement strand
GTGCACCAATTCTGGCTTGCCTTCCGCGTTGCGGTAGCGCGCTTGCAGGCGGCGGGCCTGGAAGGCCTCGAAGTTGGAGCAGGAAGAAATTTCGCGGTAGGTGTCCTGCGCGGGCAGCCAGACTTCCAGGTCATAGGTCTTGGCGGAGCCGAAGCCCATGTCGCCGCTACACAGAAGCATGCGGCGATACGGCAAGCCAAGGCGCTCCAGCACGGTTTCCGCGTGGCTGGTCAGTTCTTCGAGGGCGGCGAAGGATGTTTCCGGGTGGACGATCTGGACCAGTTCGACTTTTTCGAACTGGTGCTGGCGGATCATGCCGCGTGTATCGCTCCCGTCAGAACCGGCTTCGGAGCGGAAACAGGGTGTGTGGGCGACCATTTTGAGCGGCAGGCCGTCAAGGTCGAGAATCTCGTCACGCACCAGGTTGGTGACCGGCACTTCGGCGGTGGGAATCAGGTAGTACGGGGATTCGCCGTCCAGTTTGAAAAGGTCTTCCTCGAACTTGGGCAACTGGCCGGTGCCGCGCAGGCTGTCGGCATTGACCATGTAGGGCACATAAACTTCCTGATAGCCGTGCTCGCGGGTGTGCAGATCGAGCATGAACTGGCTCAGGGCGCGGTGCAGACGAGCCAGTTCGGCCTTCAGCACCACAAAGCGGCTGCCGGTGAGCTTGGCCCCGGCGGCGAAGTCCATGTTGCCGCTCAGGCCTTCGCCCAGGGCGACATGATCCTTGGGCTCGAAGGCGAAGCGGGTCGGTTCGCCCCAGCGCTTTTGTTCCACGTTGCCGGTTTCGTCCGCGCCATCCGGCACGCTGGCGTGCGGAATGTTCGGCAGGGTCAGCATGAGCGCGTCCATCTGCTCGGCGATGGCGTTGAAGCGCGCCTTGGCGGCGTCCATGCGCGCGCCCAGGCTTGCGACCTCGGCAAGCAAGGCTTGCACGTCCTCGCCCTTGGCCTTGGCCTGGCCGATGGCCTTGGAGCGGCTGTTGCGCTCGGCCTGGAGGCGTTCGGCCTCGATTTGCGCGGCCTTGCGCTCGCTTTCAAGTTGCTCGAATGCGGCGACATCCAGCTGAAAACCTCGGCGGGCAAGCTCGGCGGAAACGGCGTTAAGGTCAGTGCGCAAGAGTCTGGGGTCTAGCATGGCAATGTCTCTACATCAATCAGATGTGATGCACTTCAAGCACTTCATAGGTGCGTTCGCCCGCAGGCGCCTTGAAGATGATGGTGTCACCGATGTGCTTGCCGATCAGCGCACGCGCAATCGGCGAATGTACGGAAATCATGTTTTGCTTGATGTCGGCTTCATCATCACCCACCAGCTTGTAGGTAATCTCGTTGCCGCTTTCCTCTTCCAGAATCACCACGGTGCTGCCAAAAATCACCTTGCCGGTGTTGGGCAGCTTGGTCACGTCAATGATCTGCGCCAGAGAGAGTTTGCCCTCGATCTCCTTGATGCGACCTTCAACAAAGCCCTGCTCTTCACGTGCAGCGTGATACTCGGCATTTTCTTTCAGATCACCCAGCTCACGCGCCTCGGCAATGGCCTTGATGATGCGCGGACGCTCAACGCTGCGCAGGTGTTTCAATTCATCTTCGAGACGCGCCGCGCCTTGGGCGGTCATGGGTACACGTTCCAGCATGTTCAGACTCTCAAACTTGTGCGCTGCTAAGGTCGTCGTGCAAGTCTTGCAGACGGTTCACATCCAGGGGCTCATTCATATGCCTAAGCGCCTGACAGGTCGCGCGGGCGCCGGCAATGGTCGTGAAATAAGTTACCTTGCGCTGCAAGGCCTCACGCCGAATCGCCGATGAATCCGCAAGCGACTGACGGTTGCCCGAGGTGGTATTGATGATGAGATCAATATCCTCGTTTTTAATCATGTCCACGATATGCGGGCGCCCCTCGACGACTTTATTCGCCACGGTGCAGGTGATGCCCGCCGCTCGCAAGGTCGCCGCTGTGCCGCGCGTCGCCACGATACTAAAACCATGGGCGGCCAGATCGCGTGCCACGTCCACCGCAGCGGCGTGATCTTCCTTGCGCACGCTGATAAAGGCGCGCCCAGACGTGGGCAAGCGCGAACCCGCTCCGGCCTGCGCCTTGGCAAAGGCGGCACCGAAGGTTTTACCCACGCCCATGACCTCGCCAGTGGATTTCATCTCTGGCCCGAGAACCGGATCCACCCCGGCGAACTTGATGAACGGGAACACGGCTTCTTTCACCGAGTAAAACCCCGGCACGATCTCCTGGGTTGCATCCTGCTGTTGCAAGCTCTTGCCCACCATGCAGCGCGCAGCCACCTTGGCCAAGGCGCGTCCGGTCGCCTTGGACACAAAAGGCACGGTACGCGAGGCGCGCGGGTTGACTTCAAGGACGTAGATGTCCTCACCCTTGACCGCGAACTGGGTATTCATCAAGCCGACCACGTTCAGACCGCGCGCCATCTGCCCAATCTGTTCGCGCAACTGCTCCTGAATCCTGGCGGATACGCTGTAGGGCGGCAGCGAGCAGGCCGAATCGCCGGAGTGCACGCCCGCCTGTTCGATATGCTCCATAATGCCGCCGATCAGCACATCCTGACCGTCACAGACCGCATCCACGTCAAGTTCGATGGCGTCGTCGAGGAAGCGGTCGAGCAACACGGGCGAGTCATTGGACACCTTGACCGCCTCGCGCATGTAGCGACGCAAATCTTCTTCACCATGCACGATTTCCATGGCGCGACCACCCAACACATAAGACGGGCGCACCACCAGCGGATAGCCGATCTGCGCGGCCAAATGCACCGCCTCTTCGGCAGAACGCGCGGTGCGGTTGGGCGGCTGACGCAGACCAAGCTGGGTAATCAGCTTCTGGAAACGCTCACGGTCTTCGGCGAGGTCGATCGAATCCGGCGTAGTGCCGATGATCGGGGCGCCGGCCTTTTCCAGGTCTCGGGCGAGCTTGAGCGGGGTCTGGCCGCCATACTGCACGATCACGCCCTTCGGCTTTTCGAGGTGGATGATCTCCAACACGTCTTCGAGCGTCAACGGTTCGAAATACAGACGGTCGGAGGAGTCGTAATCGGTGGACACGGTTTCCGGGTTGCAGTTGACCATGATGGTTTCATAACCATCCTCACGGCAGGCCTGTGCAGCATGAACGCAGCAATAGTCGAATTCGATGCCCTGGCCGATGCGGTTTGGCCCGCCGCCGAGCACGATGATTTTTTCACGCTCCGACGGGCGCGCCTCGCACTCCTCCTCGTAAGTCGAGTACATGTAGGCGGTCTGGGTGGCGAACTCGCCTGCGCAGGTGTCCACGCGCTTGTACACCGGACGCACGCCCAGTTCATGACGACGGCCGCGCACGCATTTTTCGGTGTCATCCAGCAGACGCGCCAGACGACGATCAGAAAAGCCCATGCGCTTCAAATCGCGCATTTCATCCGCCATGACGGTATCCAGATCGCGCCCCTTGAGCGTCTGTTCCGCCTGTACGATTTCTTCAAGCTGAATCAGAAACCACGGGTCGATTTTCGAGTGTTCATGGATCTCATCACGCGTGAATCCATGACGGAAGGCATCGGCCACGTACCAGATCCGGTCTGCGCCCGGCATCCGCAACTCGTGAATGATCCTGGATTCAATTTCATCGGCGGAAAGGGTGACATCCACAACTTCGTTCAGACCATCCATGCCGGTTTCCAGACCGCGCAAGGCTTTTTGCAAGGACTCCTGGAAAGTGCGCCCCATGGCCATCACTTCGCCGACCGATTTCATCTGCGTGGTCAATCGATCGTTGGCGCCGGCAAATTTTTCAAAAGTAAATCGCGGCACCTTGGTGACCACGTAGTCGATGGACGGCTCGAACGAGGCCGGGGTGGCGCCGCCGGTAATATCATTCTTCAGCTCGTCCAGGGTAAAGCCAACCGCCAGCTTGGCGGCGATTTTGGCAATTGGGAAGCCCGTCGCTTTGGATGCCAGAGCAGATGAACGCGACACGCGCGGGTTCATCTCGATCACGATCATGTGACCGTTGGCCGGGTTGATCGCGAATTGCACGTTAGAGCCGCCAGTCTCGACGCCGATCTTGCGCAGTACCGCTAGCGAGGCGTTGCGCATGATCTGGTACTCCTTGTCGGTCAGGGTCTGCGCCGGGGCGACGGTGATGGAATCGCCGGTATGCACGCCCATCGGATCGAAGTTTTCAATGGAACAGACGATGATGGCGTTGTCGGCCTTGTCGCGCACCACCTCCATCTCGTATTCCTTCCAGCCGAGCACGGATTCTTCAATCAACAGCTCTCGGGTCGGAGACAAATCCAGGCCGCGACGCACGATCTCTTCGTACTCTTCGCGGTTGTAGGCGATGCCGCCCCCGGTGCCGCCCATGGTAAAGGAGGGGCGAATGATGACCGGGTAGCCGATCTGCGGCTGCACCTGCAAAGCTTCTTCCAGGCTATGCACGATAAAGGACTTGGGCGTGCTCAGGCCGATCTCAGTCATGGCCTCGCGGAAGCGCTCGCGATCTTCAGCCATATCGATGGCATCGGCGGTCGCGCCGATCAGCTCCACGCTAAATTTCGCCAGCACACCTTCGCGCTCAAGATCCAGCGCGCAGTTGAGCGCGGTCTGGCCGCCCATTGTCGGCAGGACAGCGTCCGGACGCTCTTTTTCAATGATTTTCGCGACCGTTTGCCAGTCAATCGGCTCGATGTAAGTCGCATCCGCCATGCCCGGGTCGGTCATGATCGTCGCCGGGTTGGAGTTCACCAGAATGACGCGGTAGCCCTCTTCACGCAGCGCCTTACAGGCCTGGGCGCCGGAGTAATCGAACTCGCAAGCCTGACCGATAATGATCGGCCCGGCGCCGATAATGAGGATGCTTTGAATATCTGTACGTTTTGGCATGGCGACTACTTTATATCTTCAACCACAGAGGACACGGAGCGCACAGAGAAAACCTCCCCCGATCAACGCTGCCTTCTCCGTGTCCTCTGTGATCTTTGCGGCAAAAAATCAACGATGCTTGCGCTGCGCCCTGGCGGCGCGCATTCCTTCAATGAACGGGGTAAATACGGGAGCGACATCATGCGGCCCAGGACTAGCTTCGGGGTGCCCCTGAAAGCTGTAGGCCGGCCGATCGGTGAGACGAATGCCTTGCAACGAGCCATCGAACAGGGATTTGTGCGTTGCCTCCACGTTCGGCGGCAGAGTGGCCTCATCCACCGCAAAACCGTGGTTCTGGCTGGAAATCATCACCTTGCCACTGCTCAAATCCTGTACCGGATGGTTGGCGCCATGATGACCGAATTTCATTTTCAGGGTATGCGCCCCGCAGGCCAACCCCAGAATCTGATGCCCAAGGCAAATGCCGTACAAAGGGATTTCAGCGTCCAGCAGCTCGCGCGTGGCCGCAATCGCATAATCACATGCCGCCGGATCGCCCGGACCATTCGACAGAAAAACACCATCCGGCTGCATGGCCAGCACCTCGGCGGCAGGCGTTTGCGCCGGAACCACGGTGACGCGGCATCCGCGATCAACCAACATGCGCAGGATATTGCGCTTGATGCCGTAGTCATAGGCGACGACATGGTAGCTGAAATCTTCGATGGGCGCGGCGGCGCTGAGCCTTTTCGCATCCCAGCTTGGCGTGTTCCAAACATAGGTTTCGCCTGTGGTGACTTCCTTCGCCAGATCCATGCCGTTCAAACCGGGGAAAGCCCGCGCCGCCTCAACGGCCTTGGCTGCATCCATCCCGACCCCCGCCATCATGCAGCCATTCTGCGCTCCTTTTTCGCGCAGGATGCGCGTGAGCTTACGGGTGTCGATACCCGCAATCCCCAGCACTCCATGACGCAGCAAATAACCCGGCAGACTTTCCTGTGCGCGCCAGTTGCTGTGCAGGCGCGGCACATCGCGCACAATCAGACCTGCCGCGTGGACGCGCGGATCCTCTTCATCTTCGGCATTCACACCGGTGTTGCCAATGTGCGGATAGGTCAGAGTCACCATTTGGCGACTGTAGGACGGGTCGGTGAGGATTTCCTGATAGCCCGTCATGGCAGTATTGAACACCACCTCGCCGACAGATTGACCGTCAGCGCCCACGGAATAACCGTGGAATACGGTGCCGTCTTCTAGCGCGAGTAAGGCAGGGGTCTTTTCAAACATGGCTCTGCACACATAAAAAACGGGACGATTCGCGGGTTTGCGTATCTTCCCGTTAGTCATTAAAAATTTTACGGATCATAGCAGACGCGCTCACAAGCGTCCATGTGAACGCTTGATGACCGCCAACAAGCGACAGCACCTCAACACAACCCCAGTACATCCTGCATGTCATACATGCCAGGTTCACGCCCTTTCACCCAGCGCGCAGCCTGCACCGCGCCGCGCGCAAAGGTCGCGCGACTCGAAGCCTTGTGCGTGATTTCAATCCTCTCGCCGACGCCGGCAAACAGCACCGTATGGTCGCCCACAATGTCGCCGCCGCGCACTGTCGCAAAGCCTATGGTCGCAGAATCGCGCTCGCCCGTAATACCCTCGCGCCCGTAGACCGCGCAGGTTTGCAAATCGCGCCCCGAAGCATGGGCAACCGCCTGCCCCAAGGCCAACGCTGTCCCCGAGGGTGCATCGACCTTGTGACGATGGTGCGCCTCAATGATTTCCACATCGAAGTCGTCGTTAAGTACGCGCGCCGCCGTATCAAGCAATTTCAGACACAGGTTAACCCCCACGCTGAAATTCGCCGCCAGCACAACGGGAATATGCGTTGCAGCCGTCTCGATCATGGCACGCTGCTCTGCACTGAAGCCTGTCGTGCCAATGACCATCGGCACACCGGCGGCCACGCACAAAGGCAGATAATGCAGCATGGCTTCCGGGCGCGTGAAATCAATCACCGCATCGGAACCAGGCAGGACGAGCGCCAAATCATCGTGAATTCGCACTCCAGCCAGACCGACCCCGGCGAATTCACCCGCGTCCAGACCGATCAAATCGCTTCCGCCGCGATCCACCGCGCCATGCAGACGCGCTTGATCCGAAACCGCCAGAGCTTCGATCAAGGCACGCCCCATGCGCCCCCCGCTTCCGGTAATCGTCACACTCAACATAACTACCTCCTCAAGGAAACTCTGAATGAAATTTTCCATGGATGCACCTAGACTCGATCAACCCGATACATGCCCGGGCTGTCTTGCGCATTTTAGTGACCTACGCCATGGAAACGACGGAACATCCATGCCCCGAACAACTCGCCTCGTCGCGGTACATGCCACCATCGTTGCCTGGAGCAACGATGGAATGCGCAGCATTCCCCGAAGGGCTGGGTACATGGATGTACCTAGCCGCGTCGGCCTCCGAAGATTAAGCACTTAGCGTACTTGATCTTCGTGCAAGCCATCCATGGCTTGCGTTAGCAGGGTGTTTCTCAACACCCTGCTAAAACAGCTCTTCGGTCACTTGCGCATCCCCCAAGCTCTCAAAGAGCTCGGCTGGCGGCAGCATATCTGACATAACCGCCGTGGTGTAAAGCGCATGGCGGGAATCAAAATATTCCCTGATCGCCCCTGGCGTTCCGCTCTCGACTACCACGCCACTGGCCGGATCAATACTTGCCGTAACAATACCCTTGGGCGGTTTGTTTTCCTGAACCGGAACGTCAGTCAACGCCACACGCATGAAATCAATCCACATGGGCAAGGCCGCCGACCCGCCGGTCTCCTTGCGCCCCATGGAATGGTAGTCATCAAAACCGACCCAAGCCGTAGCCGCGACGCCTGGACCAAAGCCGCAAAACCAGGCATCACGCTGATCGTTGGTCGTACCGGTCTTTCCTGCGACATCCGGTCGCTTCAACGCCCTACCCGCCGCCGCACCCGTTCCCCGATGCGCCACATCGCGCAACATCAGATTGGTCAGCCAGATATTCTCTTCGGCCACCACCCTCGGCGCGACATTCGGCTCGCCCGGCGCGCAAGTATCGCAGAAACTGGGCTTGGGCTGTTCAAACAGCACCACGCCGTTGACATCCTCCACCCTCTGGATGAAATACGGCGCAACACGATAACCGCCATTGGCGAAAACCATATATCCGGAAGCCAGCTCATACGGCGTCAAGGCGTAACTCCCTAAAGCCAATGAAAGCGTCGGGCTCCACTGCTGCGTCGGCAAGCCGAACAGTTTGGCATGGTTAAGCGCAACCTGAGGCGTCATGGCATCAATCAGGCGCACGGAAACCAGATTTTGTGAGCGCACCAGAGCTTCATGCAGACGGGTCGGCCCGTAGGAGCTGCCGCCGTAGTTCTCAGGCTTCCAGTCTGCGTTATTCCCCCCCTGGCCGGAAAAAACCAGCGGATCATCACTAATCACGCTCGCAAGCGTGAAGCCATTTTCAAGCGCCGCAGAATACAGAAAGGGCTTAAACGATGAACCCGGCTGGCGTTGCGCCTGGAAAGCGCGATTAAACTTGCTCAATGCAAAATCGAAGCCGCCGCTCAGAGCCAACATGCCTCCGCTCTGCGGATCGAACGCCACAAAAGCGCCGGCAATCTCAGGGATCTGCGCAAGTCGCGTGCTCTCCGCATCAAAGCGGATGCGCACCACATCGCCGGGTTGGAGAGCCGTCACTGTAATCTCCTTGTTCTTACCCAGACTCGCCTTGATCCATTTGAGCGAAACGGCATCCAACTCCGACACCTCGCCCGCGGCATCAACCACCTTGACCTTTTGCGGGCTAGCTTCAAGCACGACCGCCGCTGTCAGACCCTCGACCATGCGCTGCGTCTGAGCCAAGGCCGTCGCCGCCGCAACATCCCCGGCCGCCAGATCAACATGCGCTTCCGCCCCACGCCAGCGGTAACGCTGCTCATACGCCAACAAAGCATTCTGCAAGGCACTCGCCGCCGCGCGCTGCAATCGCGGATCAATGCTGGTGTACACCCGCAGGCCTTTTTCATAGGCGGCCTCGCCATAATCCTGCACCATGCGGGCACGCGCCATTTCAGCCACATACGGTGCCTCAAGCTCGACCGTGGCATTCAAGTACAGCGTCGTCCCCACCGACTCTGCCAAAGCAAGCTCAAGCTCCGCCTGCGGCAACCAACCCAAATCAAACATGCGACCGAGGACGTAATCGCGACGAATCTTGGCACGCGTAGGGTTGACAATCGGGTTGTATTTGGAGGGAGCCTTGGGCAAGCCGGCGAGCATGGCTGCCTCAGCCGGCGTCAGTTGATCCATGGTCTTGTTGTAATAAATCGATGCCGCCGCCGCAATACCGTAAGCGCGATTACCCAAGTAAATCTTGTTCAGATACAGCTCAAGAATCTGATCCTTGGTCAGCTCGCGCTCAATCTTGATCGCCAACAGGATTTCATTGAATTTCCGGCTGTAGGTTTTTTCACTGTTCAAGAAGAAGTTACGCGCCACCTGCATGGTGATCGTGCTGCCGCCTTGTCCTTTGTGACCCGTACGCACCAACTCCCAGGCCGCGCGAAACAAACCCTGCCAGTCCACCCCGGGATGCTGGTAAAAGCGATCATCCTCCGCCGCAAGAAAAGCATTCTTCACCAGCGGCGGCACCTGATCGATCGTGACCGGAATGCGCCGCTTCTCGCCAAATTCGGCGATCAAGCCGCCTGAACGATCATAGATCCGCATCGGCACCTGATATTGCGTATCGCGCAGCGAGTTGACATCGGGCAAGTCTTCGCTATAAACATAACGTGCTACACCCCATGCTGACAAAGCAATCAGTGCAATAAATACAACAACATAGAAGACAAACCTAAAAATGAATGTTAGAAATGACATAGAGGTGGCGAAAGTGTTGTGTGGGTGTGATTCGTCATCGGAGCTTAATCCTCAGGATCGCCCGGTGCGCACTTCATCATCAGCTTGCTAAAAGCCCTGCTGCGCGCCACGATACCGCAAAGGCTTCGAGAGAGGAAAACGACTCGTGTTTCGACGAACCAACAAATCACCGCTGCTAGGACTGGACATCAGCTCCTCCTCCGTCAAATTACTCGAACTGAGTAAGACATCCAGTGGCTACCGCATCGAAGCCATCGCCATCGAGGCTCTGCCCGAGCGAGCCATGCAGGATAAGGATGTCGTCGACCCCGAGGCCGTCGCTGCGGCCATACGCAAAGCCGTAAAAGATTCCGGAACCCGCGCAAAGCACGCCTGCGTCGCCATTCCTGGCAGCGTCAGCATCTCGCGCGTCATCACATTACCCGCCGACCTTAGCGAAGCCGAACTCAGCATGCAGGTTCGAATGGAAGCCGAGCAGTACGTTCCTCATGCGATGGACGAGGTAAGCCTGGATTACGACATTCTTGGCCCCACTGCCGGCAATCCTGAAAACATCGATATTTTGATTGCCGCCTCACGCACCGAAAAAGTAGAGGCGCGACAGAATGCCGCCGATATGGGGGGATTGAATGTCGAAATTGTTGACGTTGAACCTTTCGCACTAGAAAACGTTTTCCATCAGATTTTTGAGCCGAAACTCGACAAGCTCCATGCTGACAGCGGTATCGTGCTCTTGGACATTGGCGCCAACACCACAGCCGTCAACGTTTTTCACCAAGGCAACATGATCTACACCCGCGACCACCCTTTCGGAGGACGCCAGCACACCGAAGAGATCATGCGCCGTTATCAACTCAGCTACGCCGAAGCGGGACGATCCAAACGCCAGGGAGGCTTACCCGAAAGCTACGAGTCCGAGGTACTGATACCATTTGTCGAGCTTGTCGCCCAGCAGATTGGACGTTTCCTGCAATTTTTCTATGCAGCTCATCCGAGTATCCCCCTCACGCGCATCCTGCTTGGCGGCGGCGTAGCTGGCTTGCCTGACTTAACCGAACGTATTGCCATGGGCACAGGCGTTGAGACGCAGATTGCAAATCCCTTTGTCGGCATGACGCGCTCCGCCCAGGTTTCTGGTGCCGCTGGAAGTCGCATGCTGAACGAAGACGCAACCTCCATGCTTATCGCCTGCGGCCTCGCACTAAGGAGCTTCGACTGATGCCACGCATTAACCTATTACCTTGGCGCGAAGCCTTACGCAAGAAACGCCAGAAAGATTTTGTCACCCACGCAGGTCTCGCTCTGATTGGCGCAGCAAGTATCGCGTTGCTTGTCCACATGGTGGTTCAAGGGCAGATCGATCGACAGGTCGAGCGCAATGCCTACCTTGAAAAAACTGTCGCCGAACTCGACAAAAAAATTGAAGAGATCAAGCTGCTTCAGAAAAAGCGGGATGATCTTGTCGCGCGCATGGGCGCCATCGAAAAGCTGCAAGCCACGCGTAGTCTGATCGTCAAAATCTTCGACGCGCTGGCGCGCGCCACACCAGAAGGCATCGTACTCACCAATATCAGCCTGGGCGAGGGCGCCGCGAGTATAAAAATTAACGGCTTGAGCGACACCACCGCACGTGTCGCCGAATACTTGCGCAGCCTGAACAAAAGCGGTCTTTTAAGTAATGCGGAAATTGAAGGCCAAGGCATTCTCGCTCAAGACGAAACGGCTGCCGACCCCAAGCGCCGCACTGCCTTTGACGGGAATTTTGCCTTCTCAATCAACGCACAAATCACGCCTCCAGCCTCGGATGCTGAGTCTAACGGCAGTAATGAGAGCAAGAAAAAATGAATCTGATCAAAGATTTTCAATCCGTAGACGACCCCAACAATTTGGGCAGCGCGCCGCTGAGCGTACGCATAACCTTGCTGGTGCTCATCGTCGTTGCTGTTCTTGGCCTGTCCTACTACGTCGATATCCAGCATCTGCAACTCCAGCTTGAAACCGAGCGCGCCAAAGAGCCTGACCTGAAGGCCAAGATCGTAGAAAAACAACAGCTCGCCGCCAACCTCGATGCCTACAAGGCTCAGCTTGTTGAAATGGAGCAAACCCTCCACGCCATTCTCCGCCAGCTTCCTAGCAAAAAGGAAATTGAGAACCTGATTGTCGATGTTGCGCAAACCTCGCTCGCCGATGGCTTGGAAAACGTGCAAATTCAGGCTCTACCGGAAGTGCGGCACGATTATTACGCCGAAGCTCCGTACACCCTGCGCTTTGAGGGCAGTTATCACCAGCTGGCGAAGTTTGTCAGCGATGCCGCCGCCTTGCCGCGAATTATCACGCTGCACAACTTTGCCACCATTACGCCCTCCAAGGACTTTGCCAAAAACAAGGTTCTCGATTTAAAAATCACCGCCAAGACCTATCGCTACCTTGACGATGAAGAGCTCAAACAAAATGCCCCCCCTGCGGGCGGCAAGGCAAAACGTTAAGGAGCCACAAGGATGACACACACGTCGAAACACCTGATTTTTGTGCTCACCGCGCTCGCCCTGCCCGTACTCCAGGGCTGCACACAGGGTAAAGAAGACCTTGAGAGCTTCATCGCAGAAACCATGCAGAAACCAGGGAAGCCCATCCCGCCCATTCCGCAACTCAAACCGTATGTGCCTTTTACTTACAACGCATTCGACATGCGCGATCCTTTCTCCGTCCCTGAATACGTTGAAGAAAAAGTGGACAACGGTATACGCCCGGACAGTAATCGAGCCAAAGAGCCGCTCGAAGCATTTCCCCTCGATGGACTGGGCATGATGGGGATTATCGAGCGTGACGGACGCACCGAAGCACTGGTCAGCGCCCCTGACGGCACCATCCACACCGTGGTTGTCGGTAACTATCTCGGTCAAAATTTCGGCAAAATTACCGGCATTCAGGAAACAGCCATTGACCTCATTGAAATCCTCCCCGACGGCAATGGCGGTTGGATGGAAAAGCCAGCCACCATTACCATGAAAGACACAGGAACACAGGGTAAAAAGCCATGATGCAGCCACACACTTCAAAAAACCGCCTGACCCAGGCCATTGCTCTTGCGCTGAGCCTTAGCGTCTCATCGGCATGGGCTGCCAACCAGATCCAGGACGTCAATGTCGATGTGCTGCCGGACGGCACGACCCAGATACGCTTTGTCATGGCTGAACCCTTGCAGGCCAAGCCGTCCAATTTCGTGATTGAAGAGCCGGCGAGAATAGCCCTCGACTTCCCCGAAACGCAATTCGACGCGGCGAATAAGCTGCGTTCCATCGATATCGGCAACGTGCGTGATCTGCGTTTTGCCGAAGCTCAAGGCCGGGCTCGCGCCATTATCAGCCTCGGTCGCAGCCAGCCTTACGACATCAGCTTGGAAGGTAATGATGTTGTCCTTGCCATCAAAAATGTGACCGCCGGTAACGAGCCAACTTCTGCGGAAGAAGCCGGGACCGGCGCCAACGCAAGCGCACCTCAGCCCCCGGCGGCCGCAGCTGAGGTGAAAACGCCTGCTCAGGAACCTGCACAAGTCGATTTCAAACTGGGCGCCAAGGGAGAGGGGCGCATTCTGGTCAATATGCCCTCCGCCAATGCGCCCATGACCATGAAGACCGAAGGCAAGCGCCTGATTATCGATCTGCCCAACACAAGCCTGAAAGAAGCGAAATATGATGTTTCCGACTTCGCCACGCCTGCGCAGATGGTGATTGTTGAGCGTAAGGGTTCGGGAACGCGCCTGATCGTTGAAAACAGCGTCGCCTTCGAAAACATGGCTTACCAGGTCGGCAATCAGCTCACCGTGGACATCCGCCCTGTTCCTGCCCCCGACACCAATCAGAACAACCCGCTGGCGCCGAAAAAGTTCACAGGCGAACGCCTGACCCTCAAGTTCCAGGACATTGAAGTACGCCCGCTGCTGCAACTGCTCGCCGACTTCACTAACCAGAACATTGTGGTAAGCGACAGCGTACAGGGTCGGATGAGCCTGCGTCTGGACAATGTCCCATGGGATCAGGCGCTTGATCTGATTCTGACAACGCGCGGCCTGGCCATGCGCCAGAACGGCAACGTCATGTTTATTGCGCCGACCGCCGAAATTGCAGCACAGGAAAAGGCTCGTCTTGACCTGATTCGTCAGAACGAAACCCTGGCGCCGCTGGTATCCGACTTTGTTCAGATCAACTACGCGCGTGCCCAGGACATCGCCAAGTTGCTTCAGCCTGCGGGTTCGACAGGCGGGAGTGTCGGCGCACTCGGCGGCACGCCATCTACTGGTGCCAGCAACAACGGATTCCTCAGTCCTCGCGGCTCCATCACCATTGACGAGCGCACCAACACCCTGCTGATCAACGATATCGCCGACAATCTTGAGCGTATTCGTGAACTGGTCAAAAAGCTTGATTCACCCGTCAAACAGGTTTTGATCGAAACCCGCATTGTAATCGCCACGGATAACTTCTCGCGGGAACTGGGAGTTCGCTGGGGCGTCACGGGTGTTAACACCGGCTCTAACGGAACCGTCGTGTATTCGGGCACCAATACCGGCACCAACCAGATGCTTTCCAATATCGTCGGCGGCAACGTCCCCGGAAACATGGTGACTCCCAACGCCCCCGGCTTCTCCAATACCGTGGGCAACCGTTACAACATCAACCTTCCGGTCACCGATCCTATGGGGACGCTTGGCCTGAGCATTTTGGGCTCAAATGTCCTGGTGGATATGGAAATCTCCGCCATGCAGGCTGAAGGACAAGGTGAAATCATCTCCAGCCCGCGCGTACTGACCGCCAATGGCCAACCTGCCTATATCAAGCAAGGTAAGGAAATTCCTTATCAAGAGGCCAGTTCGAGCGGCGCGACGACCACATCCTTCAAGGAGGCCGTGCTGCAAACCATCGTGACCCCTCAAATCACGCCGAACAACCATGTCATCATGGACATCAAGGTGCAAAAGGATGAGCCCGACTGGACGCGGTCGGTCAACAACGTCCCGCCGCTTGACAAGCGTGAAGTCAAAACCAAGGTCCAAGTCAACAATGGCGAAACGGTTGTCCTCGGCGGAATCTATGAAATCAACAATATCGATCAGCTCGATAAAATTCCCTTCCTTGGTGATCTGCCCTGGATCGGTCGCGCCCTCTTCAGCAAAACCCTCAAAAGCAGCCAGAAATTTGAACTTCTCATTTTTGTAACTCCGCGCATCGTCGAAAACGGCATGATGACCGAAGTTCAAAACGTCCAGTAACCTTCATGCCTCGTTAAGGAATCACACCATGAACCACTCTTTCTTTGGCAAGCTTCGTCGACTGACGATTCAGTCGCTGGCCGTCATCGCCCCCGTTGCCCTACTTACCGCCTGCGGCGGCGGGGGCGGCGGCAGCGGCGGCGACACGCTGACCGGCGGCAAATCCGGCACCATCACCCTGAGCGTGGGCGACTCCACCCTGCCTGTACAAACAGGAACCATGGTTGGTCCGGGAAGCAACTCACCCTACACCACCACGGTTATCGCCAAGGGCTACAAGGCCGACGGAACCGCCCTTCCCACCGGCACCCCCATCCAGTTCATGATGGACGGAGGCAACACGTACTCCGGTGCACTGTATCCGCAACCTTTTGAAATGGAGGACGTTGATCTGCCCGATGGTACAAAAATCAAGGTCCCCAAAGCCTTCTGGAGTTATAACGTTGACTCCGCGACGGGTCAGGCGCTGATGCTGTTCCAGGCCTGGGATCGTCCCGGCACCGTAACCATCCGCGCTTCGTTCGTCGATCCGCAGTCAGGCAAGGAGATTGTCGGAAGCACCCAGATCACCGTCGGCTCGCCGATTCACACCGGATTACCGGCCACGATCTCGGCTGAACTCGTCAACGGCCCAGTATACGTTGCCAATCAAGGGCTGAATGACTCAGGTATCGTGCAGATCACCGTTGCCGACCCTGTAGGACAGCCTGTGAGCAATCCGCCTGCGCCCAACGTCAAGGTCGAACTCCTCAATCCCGAGCTTGGCGCGACGCTGATGGGTCAGGGCGGCGCTACCGGAAGCATCGTCAACACCACGACGACCAGCGGCAAAACCCAGGTCAGTCTGCGTTCCGGCACCGTGCCTGGCGTGGCCAAGCTGCGTATCACCGCGGATGCACTGGATAACAACGTTGAGAACGGCATTCAGAACCCCGTCATCGACGATGTCACCGTCAGCATCGAAGATGGTCGCATTGCTGCGCTCGCCTTCACGGGAGCCTTCAGCCAAGCCATCATGGCCAACCAAAAGACCATTCCGCTGGCGCCTGGTGAAAGCTTCCTCGACGGCACCTACCTGCGCGTGGTCAGTGCCATTGCCATCGACAGCCAGGGCAATCCGGTAAAGAACGCCCGCATTGATTTCAGCCTGATCGACTCGCCGATTGTCAACTACCCGGCGCAAGGTGGCGCGCCAGTGGTCGGCGCAGGCGACTTCGTGATTGGCGGCGACAATGGCGACCCCTCCGAAGGCGGCAACCTGTTCATTGCCAACGCATCACTGGCGGGTACACGCATCAATGACCGTCTGGTCATCGGTGCCAACAAGCAAGGTGCCGTACCCAACTTTGAGCAAGGCACCAACCGCGACCTGATCGGCAGCCGTATCGTGTCCAGCGTGCTGGATACCAACCGCCTGCTGGTCACCGAACCGTTCAGCGCCAACGGCGGCGTGAATAGCGGCGCGGTCATTCCGTGGGTGATTGGTCGTGCACAATACGGTGTCATTGGTGCATCGGCCATCACCGACGACAAGGGCGTGGCCACCACCTTCATGACCTACCCAGCCACCCGTCTGAACCAGAAAGCCATTCTGACGGCGCGTGCAGGCAACTCACGCTCGATTCTGATGGAAGCCTACTACGCGGGCATTGCCGAGAACTCCACGCTGGTTGCATCGACCACCTCGGTCTATGGCGGCAAGAAAACCCCAGTGACCATCTGCGCCTATGACGGCATCCAGACTCCCATGGGCAATACCGCCATTCAGGTGTCCGGCCTTGCCGGTGGTGTGGTGCTCGACCCAACCGCCCCAGTCACTGGCTCCAATGGCTGCGCAACCTTCTCGATTGATGCCACCAAGTACCTGGGCTCTGAAATCCTCAAGTTGGTATTCACCATCAATGGTCAGGGCGAACCTAATGCCACCATTGAGGTCAAGCCTGAAGCGATTGGTGATTTGATTGTGGAAATTGGTGATAGGGAGAATGGCTCAGGCCCTGGCCCTAACTCGCGTGATATCACCGTGACTATCTACAACACTCTGGGTGAGCCCATGGCTGGTCGTCAGGTCACTGTATCTGGTGCAGCTAAGGATGATGGTGCGCCTGAACCCGGTCAGCCAGCCACCTTTGATGGAGTTGTATTCGTCGACGGAAATAAGACCAGCACCAATGGTGACGTGAAATTTACTGCCAATTACAGTGGGAACGGCCCGACTGCCGCAGTTGTTTGTCCTGAACCTCCTGGGGCTTGCGTCCCCAAGGAAGCGGCTGATGGCGACACCTACACCCTGACCGTCAAGGTGGTGGGCACGAGTGGTACTGCAGACGTCACCTTCCCCTACTAACCCCCAAGGCCAGCACGTGCTACCAAACGGCTGGCCAGTTCCAAAAGAATATGGGTTTATCATTCGACCGTTCAGTGGCTTGCAACTAACTAAGCTCTGAACGGTTTTTTTCTGGAGCCACGCTGATGAAAAAACTGACTCTCGCCCCCCTTTCGACTGCACTCCTGCTGGCATTGAGCGCCAGCAGCCATGCAGCTTTTGACCCCGCTCAATTTGGCGCGCTTGACCCAAACTTCGGCTCACAAGGCAAACAAACCACCTCGTTCAGCCCATGGAATGATGCGGCGCATGATCTGGCGCTGCAAAGCAACGGCAAGGTGGTGCTCGCCGGTCACGCCAACAACGCCGATGGCAACGACGATGATTTCGCCCTGCTGCGCTATAACGCCGATGGCAATCTCGACACCACCTTTGGCACCGGCGGCAAGCTGACGACCCATTTTTTCGCCTCTCCCGATGATCGAGAAGAGCAGGCCGAAGCCGTGGCCATTCAGGCTGATGGCAAAATCGTGGCGGCTGGCTGGACAATCAATCCACAAGGACAGGCTGTTTTCGCCCTGGCTCGTTACAACGTAGACGGCAGCCTGGACAAAAGCTTTGATGTTGACGGTTTGGTCACCACCAAGCTGCGCGCCAAAGTCGAAGACGATGCTGACTATATTCGTGATGTCGTGATTCAGCCGGATGGCAAAATTGTCGTTACCGGCATGAGCTATGACTCGGTCAAGGGAAGTTCAGACTTCGCCACAGCACGTTATTTGAGCAACGGCGCGCTCGACCCCTCGTTTGGCTCCAACGGCATTGTGATTACCCCCATTGGCGAGTCGGACGACGGCGCAAGCGGGCTGGTGCTTCAGCCGGACGGCAAGCTGGTGGCGGCGGGCGCAAGCTGCAACTCGCTGGATTGCGATACCGCCAACGGCAACTTTGACTTTGCCTTTGTGCGTTACAACGCCGATGGCAGCCTGGACAAAACCTTCAATGACGACGGTAAGGCCGCCTTCTCGACAGCCATTCTGGTGTTCAGCGATGGCGCAAGCCGCGTGACCCTGCAACCCGATGGCCGCATCGTCGCCGCCGGCGGTCGCATGAAGGGCGATGACAACTACCGTCAGCGCGGTGATTTTGCCCTGGTTCGCCTGCTCCCCAACGGCCAGCTCGATAGCAGCTTCGGTCAAATGGGCTGGGTTAAAACCCCGATTGGTCTGGATGTCAGCGGCGCCGCAGACATTGCCTACCGTCCGGACGGCAAACTGGTGGTGGTGGGCGCTGCGGAGTACAACACCGTGAACTCCGATTTCGCCATTGCCATGTATAACCCGAATGGAAGCCTGGACGTCAGTTTCGGTCAGGCGGGCAGCGGCATTGTCACCACACCGTTCGGCGCCAGCCCGGATGCGGCGAACGCCGTGGCGCTCCAGCCGAATGGGGACATTGTGGTCGCGGGCAGCGCAGATTCTGCGGCCTACCATGAAGATTTCGCCGCCGTGCGCTACAAGGCACCGGATGTCATTCCTAACCCGTTCTCTTTCACTCCAGTGGGCTCTCAGGACGCATCCACCTGGGTAAGCTCTCAGGCCATCACCATTAGCGGTATTGAAGCGCCTACACCGATCAGCATCGTTGGCGGGCAATACAACATTAACGGCGGTGAATTCACCTCAGCACCGGGTATGGTTGCCCCCGGAGACCAAGTTATCGTGCGTCAAATGACCAGCAGCAGCTACAACACCACCACCCACAGCGTGTTGACCATTGGCGGCATGAGCGGTGAGTTTTACACCACAACACGCACCAATGCGGAAATTGGCGGCGGCGGCGGCGCGATGGGACTTGAAGGTTTAGCGCTGTTCGGTGTTCCATTGCTTGCATGGGCTCGTCGCCGTATGGGCAATAAGACCAAATAAGCCAATAGGCACTTGATAAAAAAGGCCGGGGTATTCCCGGCCTTTTTGTTTGCGTGTCGAGTTTCGGACTTAACAAATGCAGATTTACCCCCCCCTTTCCCTCGCTGTGCTCTCCCCCGTCAAGGAAGAGGGAAAAACTCATTTACCTGTGGGTAAAACTGACGGTTTCCCCTGCATGGCAGTGGCGACGCTCCAGCGTGATAAAGCTGTAGGCCGCGCCATTAAGATCATCCGCTGGGTGATGCTCTTCATGAATGATGCCGAAATCACGACGATCATAGGCCGGGAAATACGCATCGCCCTCGTAATCACCATGCACCTGGGTCAGATACAGACGATCAACCCAGGGCAGGCTCTGGAAATAAATATCCGCGCCGCCGACGATCATGGCCTCGTGGGCACTCATCCCCCGTGCGGCATCACGCGCGGCGTCCAGTGCATCGTTTAACGTGTGAGTCAGTATCACTTCGTCGTGCAGCTTGATGCCGGTGTCCCGGCTGAGCACGATGGTGGTGCGTCCCGGGAGCGGGCGGCCAATCGACGCATAAGTCTTACGCCCCATAATCATGGGCTTGCCCATGGTCAGGGCTTTGAAATGTTTCAGATCGGCAGGCAGATGCCAGGGCAATTGGTTATTGCACCCGATCAAGTGTTGCCGATCCATCGCGGCGACGATAGCGTAACGCATCTTGGTTTTCCGTGATGTTAAGAAAACTCTGAATGAATCCATGAGTGGATTCATTCAGACTCGATCAGCCCGGCACATGTCCGGAATACGGCCACAACCAATCAAATGGTTAAGGCATTAATTAGGACTTGCGCAACGATTTGATTTGACCCCCTCTCCCCCCGTCAAGGGGAAGGGAAAATCAGGGCTCTGCGTAAGTCCTATTAATTTGCGCACGAGGAGTCCTTGTCTCATGTTAATAGGTCGTGTTTTAACAGCCTGTCAAGCCGTGGGTGGGTTACTCGGGTAACGCGCCGAGGCGAATTTAAGCGCCAGCACAGCAAGGGTAAGGATCATGATCGCGCCGGTATAGACCAGGATTTCGATATATTCCATTTCCTTGACATCCACCACCAGGATTCGCGTAAGCGCCGTGATGGCGATATATACAAGAAAACGCACGGGCAAACGATGGGTGCGGAAATAAATTCCGACCATGGCCAACACTTCAAGGTAGATAAACAGCAAAAGAATATCTTTGAGCGTCGGCGCAGCCGTCAGGGTAAAAATGTGCCCAAACTCGCCCAAGGCCGACCAGACGGTGGCCATGGCGATAACAAACAACATGAGGTTGTGCAGGACGGCCATCAGCGCATTGCCGACACGGTCAACGATCTGACTGGTTTCGGGACGGTTTGGGTTGTGTTCGCTCATAGGGTTGGACGCTTTTTACACCGCCACGGCGGCTTTGATGTGGGGATGGGACTGATAGTTTTCCAGCGTGAAATCGCCAAATCTGAAGGCAAAAATATCGTCTATCGACGGATTCAGGCGCATCACGGGCAATTCAAAAGGCTCACGGGTAAGCTGAAGTTCAACCTGTTCCAGGTGGTTGCTGTAAAGGTGCGCGTCGCCTAGGGTGTGGACAAACTCGCCTGGCTGCAAAGCGCACACCTGCGCGAGCATCATGGTAAGCAAGGCATAGCTTGCGATATTGAACGGCACGCCAAGAAAGATATCGGCACTGCGCTGATAAAGCTGACAGGAGAGCTTGCCCTCGGCCACATAAAACTGCACAAACGCATGGCAGGGCGGCAAGGCCATCTGTTCAATCTGGCCGACATTCCACGCCGAAACGATCAAGCGGCGCGAGTCGGGATTGGTTTTGAGCTGTTGCACCAACTGGCTGATCTGATCGATATGCCCGCCATCGGGCTTAGGCCAGGAGAGATCGGAAGAGCGTCGTGTAGGGAAAGAGTGTAGATCTCGGTG
>CALKWL010000221.1 GCA_938004235.1 uncultured Gammaproteobacteria bacterium | reverse complement strand
GACCACCGAGATCTACACTCTTTCCCTACACGACGCTCTTCCGATCTCGCGGCCAAGGCTGCTCCTACGCTTCATCCTGTCGGCTTAGTGCCGTCCCGCAATCGTCCCGTTGAACTGGATGAGGTAGTCCACCGCATTCACCCCGCTAGCCGTGCTGTGTTTGTTGCACTGGAAGGTCGAGCTCATGTCGTCAAACGGGTAGGTGTAGCAGGTCGGACAGGCTTGTTTCAGCCAGGCGATGCTTGGCAACACATACTTCGTCCACCAGTAGGTTGAGTTCGCCAGATTATTGGTTGAACAGGCTTCGCTCGGGGCGGCCAGCGGTGCGGTGAAGCTCGCATCACCGCCCAGAAGCCCAAGGCTGCTATCACCCCAGTTGGTGCAGCCGCAGGTGATTGAGGCATCCTCTTTGGCATAGCCGCTTTTGTTGGTCGAGTTGTTGCACAAATACAGCGAGGACAGACTGACCGTGCCGGCAGCGCTGGTGCTGTAGGTGGCGGCAAAGGGGAAGGGCGCGGCATTCTTGGTTGTATCGGCGTTCATCGCAAAGACGGCGTTGGCCGAAAGCCATGCCAGGTGTGCGCCGCAACTGGTCTGGTAGTCGGAGGCTGCGCCGTCATTGACCGCTTTGGCATCGTAACCGCAGACATAGCTGCTGTTGAGTGCGGCGCAATCGTTGTCCGCACTTTGCCCGCTCTGGGTTGCGCAGCCGATGCCGACGCGCCCGTTCTGGGGCGTCTGGATGTAGCGGTAATACGCGGTGCTGGGTGTGGCGGCCGTCTGGATGCTGGTGCTGTAGGGCGCGGCGATGTTGGCGACCTGGCTTTGCTGGATATGGGTTGCCATATCCCAGTCGGATGCCGCCAGAGCGCCCTGTGCGCTGGACGAGCCTGCCGTGCCGCAGAAATAGTTGTCGGCGGTGGGCGGGGCGCTCGCAGCATCCGGACCGAAGGCGGTTTTCACGGTGGCGCCGCCAATAATCGAGAGATCGTAATAATCGTTGTTATTGGCTTGCAGGGTGACTTCAGCAAGCGTGGCAATCCCAGGCGCGCCGCCTGTACCTGGAGCGCAGGCTTGGCTGCTGCCGTTACCGCAGTTGGCGATGGCGCATGTGAAAGCGCCGTTGCTGGTGCTACAGCCTTGGCGCGGATAGAAATTGCCCGACCAGGTAATGTCAGTCAGCGGGCTATAGGATGAGTTTGAAATGCTGATGGCGGTTGTCGGCTGGGTGCCAAGCGCGATGGCGTAGCCGTTCGAGGGCGCGGGCTGATCCCAATAGCACTGATACACCGTGTCCGCGTTAGGTGTCGCGCCGCCTTGGCGGCAGGTCGAGCCTGTCGGGCAGGCCGCAGCCGGGTTGCTCGGTCCGCAGGTGACGTCCGCTCCATTTGCGACCATAAGATTGGTGGCAAAGCTGGTGGCCGTGCCTCCCGTGATGCCCACCCAGATCGGGCTGGTGTCATTGTTCTGGAAGGTGAAGGTACGCGTCGTGCTTTCAGGAGCGACCACGGCGACATTCAGCGGGCTGATAACGTAGCTGTGGCTCGTTTCGGTCGCGCTGAGCACATCGTTCACCCCGCTTGGGCTAAGCGTTGAACCGAATACGCCGAAGCCGCATACCGGGCTCTCAGAGCTCAAAGTGCAGTCTGCCGTGCTGCCACTGCTTGGATTGATGGCAAGACCGCTGCTGCCAGAAACCGATACACGCAGCGGACTGGTGATGCCCGAACTATCTTGCAATACGACCCAAAATGGGCTGGACATGCCCTGTGGAATCCCGGCGCCCGTGCCTTGCAGGGCGATGGTTCCGACCACGGGGGTGTTTTGCAGTGTAATGGTGGCGGTCGGCGTATTGGAAAAGTCGTTGGCATTGTTGCCGACGGCTTGGGCGGTTGCTGTGACGGTTCCAGTGGTGTTGGGGAGTTTAACCTTGTACAGACAGTAATGGTTGGCATCGTAGTTGCTGTCCACGTCGCATTGCGGGTTGCCCACGATGCTTGCGCCGTTGTTGACGCTAAGCAGAATGGGCACGCCGTTAAGCGGGGTGTTGAAGCCGGTGATGCTGGCCGCCAGTGTGATGGTATCGCCCATCATGGCGGTCATCGGGAAATTGCTGGTCGATGGCGCGCGCGCACTGGGATAGGACGCGATTTGCAACTGCCCATAGTTGGGGGTCGTTGTCTGGGACGCGACCGGCGCGGTCTTGGCAGAGGATGTGAGTTCAAAGTTCGGCGTAACGACCAAGCGGGTACTGGTTTTGGTGTAGCCCGGGGCGGATGCGCTGATCGTAACCGCGCCTGTCTTCTTGCCGCGCAAAAAGATACGGCAGGAATCATGTTCCGTCGTGCTGGAGAGGTAACAGGTCTTGGGCCAGATCGTGGCAATCGCAGGGTCGGAGGAAGTCATGGTCACGGCCAGCGCCTTGATCTCGCGGCTGGCGTTGAGCGAGAGGGGTACGGTTAACGCGACGCCCTCACCCGTGGTGATTTCAGCACCTTGGTTGATGGAAAGCGCGCCGTTTGCCACGCTTGGGTCACTGTCATTGCACGCGCTCAGGCTGAGCGCCAGAGCAAGGCCAAGGACGCAGGCAAAAAAGGGATGACGGGTTGGTTTCATGCGATGGTTCCGGTACGAATGTCTTGTGAAGCGTGGGAGCGGCCTTGGCCGCGAAAGCTTCAGGGGCTGTTTGTCGCGGGCAAGCCCGCTCCTACGGTTTTCTCATGTTGAGTCAAGGGTGAATCTATCGGGTCGAGTGAAGCGGCGTGTTGCAAAAAGGCCGGCCGGCTCTTTTGCAACACGCCGCATCCGGCCAATGACCGGGCGCGGCGAAAAATGCCTGCGTATTCCTTGGCGTCTTATCAGCCTAACGGGAGCCGTGTGGCTGATGGCTTATTAAGGTGCGGCTGAAGCATAGGCCAAGGGAACTTTAACGTTGGCAAAGTTGAAGTTCTTGGGCGCTCCAGGGTTGCCGTCGCCGCCGGATTTATTTGTCGGACCCAGCGGCACGGTTCCCCACTCGGTGTTCATTGAGCAACCGACATCAAAAACCAGACTCCACTCTCCGCCGCTGGTCTCGTTGAGCCCAGCGCAGTAGCCATTATCCAGGTAGCCGTAGTAGCCATTATCCCCACACCAATTTACGTCTCCGGCCGGTCCATCATTGAATGTACCTGTTCCATCGCATTGTCCACTTTCATCCGGCCAGTACGCCCAGCCCAGCAGGACGCCGAGATTCAGATCCATGGTGAGCGTGATGGGGTCGCTGCCATAGGCGGCGACGCCCTGAGCCTGCGCCGATTGCTCGCGCACATTTTTGCTGGCCTCCCAGATGAAAGTCTGCTGCGGGGTGAAGGTTGCGGCAACTTCGGTTCCATCGATGTTTTTATAATCAAACCCATCCGAGCCGCAGGCGTTGCCTACGTCACCCGCGCCGCTGGCTGATTTGACGTAGTTTTTGGAGTCGTACTCCCACTGGACGCTGGCTGGAAAGTCACTACGAAACGGCACTTCTACTGTGGTCGCCATGGTTTGGTAGCTGGTGGTCGTGGAGTTATCCCAGGATACCCCGGCATCAAACCCAACGCTGCCCTCGGGGCCTTCAGCACTTCCGCCGACGGAGCCGCTACCGGACAGGCTCCAGGTTGTCCCAGTGGTTACACTTATGCTGGATTGCGTTGTTTTGGGCTCGTAACTCGACATCACGCTCAAATCATCAAAACTCCAGGTTGAGCCGCCATTCGCCGTGGACTTGTACACCTTGGCATTCTGGTAATAGTGCTGCGCAAAGTAACCAAGAAGACGGTTGGTGTGATCCACGCCTGAAGCATTGTGATACCAGTTATAGCACCCCGAAGCATCGAGGTTGGCTGACATGACCGTAATGATGTAGTCGGTGATGTTATTGCTGCTGGACTCGACATAAACCGGCCAGAAGTAGGCGTATTGCTGATAAGTGTTCGAGCAGGTGCCTTGCAGTTGCCCACTGCATGTGCCTTTGTTGTACGCTTCCGTAATCTGCTGCTTGAACAGCACCGAGGCCGACACGGCGGTCGTGATATCAAGTTGTTTATAAATGATGGGATCGTCGCTGGCTCGAACCAGGCTGGGCTGAGTCATGCGCGGCTTGGCAGCGGGCTTGCTGTCTTTGAGCAGAGTGACGAATTTGTTGACGCGGACGGACTTGTCGTAGTCGCTTTCGTTTTTCAGTGGCGCCCAGCCTGCTCCAGAGGAAACGGGATACACCACGGTCACATCGGTCAAGGCGGCGGGGCTGGAGCCTATGGCAAAAACATCGGCATAAGGCACGTTGTCCTTCAGACCGATCGGCGCGCTGCGCTCGCCCAGCAGCTTGGCGAATTTTTCCAGATCGGCCTGCTTGGCATTGGCGACGAGAACAAACTGCTTGGCCTTGTAGGCTTGCTTGAGCTGCATGCGCTGCGTTGCATCGAGCTTGTCAAGATCGGCGGCGGAGAGCATGACGATACCGTCCGTCTGCCCCGTCCAGAAGTTGGCACCAAAGCGCTGTTGCAGGGCATCGCCCAGCGTGCCGGAGAGCGGCAGGTTGAGAACATACGCCTTGAGTTCGGTATTG
>CALKWL010000220.1 GCA_938004235.1 uncultured Gammaproteobacteria bacterium | reverse complement strand
GGATTTGCTGTCCAGTTAAAACCGGATTCACTGTCCAGATAAAACGGATTGCGCAGCAATGGCTCAGGGAGCGGAAGCCGAAACGGGCGAAGCTTCCCGCAATGCTGGTCGCCATTGTCGTGCCTCTGCTGACCAGTGCAGCCACCGGTCTGCTTGTCGGCCTCTGTTTCCTCGGGACATTCTGGTACTGGGCCATCGGCATTGCCTGCATCTCGCTGCCGTACATCCTGATGGACCGGGTGCAGGTGCGGCTCTACCATGGCTATGTGAAGGGGAAACCGTTCTGGACACTGCTCAAGTACGCCTTCTCCAGCACGGATTACCGTCCCTGTTATGCCCCATGGTGGTACTGGCGCTGGTACTACTGGTGGTAGGGGAATGTTCGGCATCCATGATGGTCACTCGTTTTGGATGCCGAACTGCATGGTGGCAGTTTTGGCTACCAATTTGGCACCAAATATGGGGCAGTTTTTGCCACCTTCCGCCAATGGCGCATTTTTGGTGACAAAAATGGAACCTTCAATAGGACTTTATCGAGCAACAGCATTCATAACCTGTCATATTGAAAAGTCTTCGAAGGTCTCGTTATTCTAAGACCTTCGAAGCATTGATCAGTATCTTCAAGGGTGCCAGGGATATGTATCCCCCTTAGCCCGGTTTACCTCCCACTGCAATGGTTGTAAATTATGAATGGCAGTTTCCCCACCTTTGGCTTGAGGCTTAATATGATCAATTTCCCATCCGTGTTTGGAAGATGTATCTCCGTGATCACAAAATTTCATTACTTTTCCAGAGACATCCCATCGCCACACACTCGGATCGTATTTCGGAATTTCACGTCCTTTATTCCAAACTTGAACAATTAAAGCATTCTCTGCTGATGCAAATTTGTACTTGTACATATCACTTTCTCCTATTATTTGCTGATTGTCGAGTCGGCAAACTCGCCTTATTCCCCTGTGCGAAAAGGCCAAGGCCTTGTGTACTACAGTGGGGGCATAACTCATCTTTTCGAGGCGATTCATGTACTATGCGTCTGCTTCGTGGCAGAATTCGTAGATATCCTGACATTGAGTCATCATGAGTCAGTCCCGTAACGGAAAACAAAAAGTCATTCACTGCGTGACTCGCCGCTAGCGCATTAAGAGATATCACACTCGGCGCGACAATATCTTCGTCGTCAACATATCTTTGAAAACGCCTCTCTGCAGGGGTTTCCATTTCTTGTTGGAGCCGACCACTGGGAATAAATCCGTTGCAAAGCAAACATCCGCAGCCCGGCAATACAGGATGGACTACTGCCCGCACATCCCCAACTGTACCGGTTTCTTTGTCGACGGGAACTTTTGCGCCAAGATCTACTCCTGGAATAAGGTACGCATGCACCATTGCATTGAAAACCAAGCGCGCTTGGAGCGAATCTGCAGCATTAAACAAGTAATCGCATTTCAGAAATCGATTAGCAACATTCTCATCAACAAAATCTCCAAAAATTACTTCCACATTTGCATTCGGATTTGCCCTGTGGATGATGCGCTTCATGACATTCACTTTTTTGGCGGATAGCCGTTGGCCGATCTGACGAAGCCAAGCAGGGCGGCCATGTTTCGTGAAAAACGCCATTGCATCGAATCTTGTTGCTCCTGTGACGCGAGGCAAGTTTGTCAGATCCAGACGCTCGGGATCAGCAATTACAAATCTTCCAACGCCAAGTCTCGCCAAGTACTCAATGACGAGAGAGCCAACGCCGCCAGCGCCAATTACACCAACTGTTAGATTAGCAAGAATTTCTTGTCCTCTGTCGCCGAACAGTCGCGATTGCCTGTCATAATCCTTTGAAATCAGCTTTGGTTGTGGTTGGGGAGTTGGAAATAGATGTCGAAACGATGGGCCGATGATACTGGCCGAGCTAAGATCGATAATATCTGTTACGGAAAGCCATAACCGCCCGGCTATAGCGTTCTTCGCAAATACAACTGCTCCTACAGGTGGGCCATTAACAATATCGAGTAATGCGGGATAACCTTTCGCTTGAGACGCTAAGTCATCACGACTAAACCCGACGCTGTCATATCCGCCGTGATTGTGAACTGCCAGATACACTAATTCTTCATTGCGACATCGTACGATGTGCTTCGAAACGAATTCACCAGTCAGCATTCGGTAGCCTTCAGTTCCGGGGACAAACTCCGTACCATCATTTGCGAGAACAACATCTCGAACAAGAAGCCGGTAACCTGAGGTAGTAAATTGGATGCCAGCCTTGATGATGGCGAGATCGGAAGAGCGTCGTGTAGGGAAAGAGTGTAGATCTCGGTGG
>CALKWL010000219.1 GCA_938004235.1 uncultured Gammaproteobacteria bacterium | reverse complement strand
GATTGACTGACGTGACTGGAGTTCAGACGTGTGCTCTTCCGATCTCGCCGCCTCGTTCCAGGCGCCGGTGTTGTTCACGCTGGCCGAAGATCTGACCCGCATGGAACTGCATGTCGCCGTAGACGAAGCGGATGTCGGCCAGGTGCAGCCCGGACAGGCCGCGCGTTTTACCGTTGACGCCTGGCGCAACCGTCGCTATCCGGCCACTGTGACCCGAGTGAATTACGGCTCAGAAGTCAAGGACAATGTGGTGACCTACCCGACCATGCTGGAAGTGAACAACCAGGATCTCAGCCTGCGCCCAGGCATGACCGCCACCGCCGAAATCACCACGCTCCAGCGCGCAAATGCCCTGCTCGTACCCAATGCCGCCTTGCGTTTCAACCCATCGGCCACCCCGCCCAAAGCGGCCAACACAAGCCTGGTTTCCAGTCTCGTGCCGAAGCCTCCGCGCAGCGCCTCGCAACGCGGCAATGGCAAAAAAACAGAAGCGGACGGCAAGCAAACGCTCTATGTTCTGCGTGACGGCCAGGCGGTACCCGTCGAGGTTAAAATCGGCCTGAGCGACGGCAAGCAGACCGAAATTCTCGAAGGCGATATTCAACCCGGCACGCCGATCATTATCGAACGCTCCAACGGCAAACCATGAACCAGAATATGAGCTCCAACACGCCGCTGATCGAGTTGCGCGGCGTGACCAAGGTTTATGGTCGTGGCGCAGTATCTTTTCAGGCGCTGCACGGCGTTGACCTGACGATAACCCAAGGCGATTTTGTCGCCGTCATGGGTCCCAGCGGTTCAGGCAAATCTACGGTGACCAATATTCTCGGCTGTCTGGACGTGCCGACTTCGGGCAGCTACCTCTTCCAGGGCGTGCCGGTGGAGCAGCTCGACCGCAACCAGCGCGCCTTGCTGCGGCGAAATTATCTCGGCTTTGTTTTTCAGGGCTTCAACCTGCTGGCGCGCACCTCGGCACAGGAAAACGTCGAGCTCCCCCTACTATACCGCGGCGAAACGTACCAAGCGCGCCGCGCCGCCGCCCAGGCCGCGTTGGCCTCGGTCGGGCTGGAGGGTTTCGGTCATCACACGCCCAGCGAACTTTCCGGCGGACAGCAGCAGCGCGTGGCGATTGCCCGCGCCATCGTCACCCACCCATCGGTCTTGCTGGCTGACGAGCCGACCGGAAACCTGGACAGCAAGACCGGCCACGAGATCATGCAGTTACTGACCCGCCTCAACTGCGACATGGGCATTACGGTACTCATGGTCACCCACGAGCCGGACATGGCGGCTTACGCCCGCCGCATCATCCATTTTCGTGATGGGCGGGTAGAGCGCATCGACAGTCAGGAGGGGCGCACCTGATGTTGTGGAACACCCTGCTGCTTGCGCTGCGCGAAATTCGGCGCAATGTGCTGCGCTCCTTCCTCACCATGCTGGGCATCGTCATCGGCGTGGCGGCGGTCATTACCATGGTCACCCTGGGCAATGGCGCCACGCAATCCATCGCCGACCAGGTCTCAAGCCTGGGCAGCAACCTGTTGATCGTGCGCCCTGGACAGCGCCTGGGGCCAGGCAGCAGCGTCGCCGGCGCCCCGAATTTCAAAATCGCCGACGCCGAAGCCGTGCAAAGCCAGATCAGCGCGGTGCGTACGCTCGCGCCCACCGTGGCGCGCGGCCTGACCGTGGTCGCCGACGGGCGTAACTGGAGCACCAGCATCACCGGCAGCACGAACGCCTGGTTCAGCACCGGAAGCTGGCAGCTCGCCGACGGGCGTGAATTCAGCGAGGCGGAGGAACGCGGCGGTCAGGCGGTATGCGTGATCGGCGAAACCGTGCGCCGCGAGTTGTTCGGTACGCAAAATCCGATCGGCCTGTCCATTCGCATCAAGAATTTCTCCTGCGAAGTGATCGGGCTTCTGGTCAGCAAGGGGCAGTCGGCCTTCGGCTCGGATCAGGACGATGTCGTGGTCATGCCACTGAAAACCGTGCAGCGCCGCCTGAGCGGCAACCAGGACATTGCCGCGTTACGCATTTCAATCAAGGATGAAAACGCCATCGAGCAGGCGAAAAAACAGATCACCCTGTTGATGCGCGAGCGGCGCAACATTGCCGAGGGCGAGGACGACAACTTCAGCGTGCTCGATACGCGCCAGATCAGCGAAACCCTTTCCTCGACCACCCGGGTCATGACCACCCTGCTCGGCGCCGTGGCGGCGGTAAGCCTACTGGTCGGCGGTATCGGCATCATGAATATCATGCTGGTCTCGGTGACCGAGCGCACGCGCGAAATCGGCATCCGTCTGGCCATCGGCGCGCTGGAACGCGAAGTGCTGCTGCAATTTTTGATCGAAGCCGTCGTGCTCTCTTCACTGGGCGGCGTGATCGGCGTACTGCTCGCCACAGCGGCTTCAATCAGCCTGGCCACCGTGATGCAGCTCCCCTACCTTTTCAACCCCGGCATCAATCTATTGGCCTTTGGCTTCTCGGCGGCCATTGGCGTGATTTTCGGCTATTTCCCGGCGAGGCGCGCCGCGAGGCTCGACCCGATCGATGCTCTAAGGCACGAATAGCAGGTTTGCAGGCGCGAACTCACGCACCTACAAGGCGATCATCAAAATGGCTCAAAGACTCCTATAGCGCATTCGGGCAAACCTCGCCTTTCTCCAGCAAGCTCAGGTTGTTGAGCGTGGTTTCGGCGATCGCCGTCAGCGCCTCGCGGGTGAAATACCCCTGGTGCGAGGTAATCAGCACATTAGGGAAGGTCAGCAAACGCTCCAGCAAATCGTCCTGGATAATCTCGTTGGAGTGATCCTCAAAAAACAGCCCCTCTTCCTGCTCGTAAACATCCATGCCCAGCGCGCCGATATGCCCAGACTTCAGCCCGGCGATGGCCGCCGCCGTTTCCACCAGCGCACCGCGCCCGGTATTGATGAGCATGACGCCGCGCTTGAGCTTGGCAATGCTATGGCGGTCGATGAGGTGGCGCGTTTCCGGCGTCAGCGGACAATGCAGGCTGATAATGTCGCTCTGGCTCAACAGGGCGTCGCGCTCAACATAACGCACCCCCAGCGCGACGCAATCCGGGTTGATGTACACGTCCTCCGCCAGCACCGTGCAGCCAAACCCGGTCATGATGCGCGCCAGCGCCGCGCCGATGCGCCCGGTGCCGATAATGCCCACGGTTTTGCCGTAAAGATCAAAGCCCAAAAGACCATTCAGCGCAAAATTGCCTTCGCGCACGCGGTTAAAGGCGCGGTGCGTCTTGCGATTGAGCGTCAGCATCAGGGCGACGGCGAATTCCGCCACGGCATGAGGCGAATAAGCGGGGACGCGCACGACCGTCATGCCCAATTCCTTGGCGACGGCAAGATCGACATTGTTGAACCCGGCGCAACGCAAGGCCACGGTTTTCACCCCGCGACCCGCCATGCAGCGCAGCAGGCGTGCATCCACCTTATCGTTCACAAATACGCACACGGCCTCGGCCTCTTCCGCCAGGCTGCATGTTTCCACGCTCAAGGCAGCCTCGAAAAATTGCAGGCTGTGTCCGTGCGCCGCATTGGCGGCCAGCAGGGTGTCGCGATCATAGGGTTTGCTGCTGAAAACGGCGATACGCATGGTGAAATCTCCTGAACCAGTTGAGGCTAGACTAGCTCAAATGCAACAGCGTTTAGGTGAATCTTTTACGAATAACGATGGGAGCTCACATGAAAGTCTGTATTTTCGGCGGCGGCGGTTTTGTGGGACGCACGCTTGCGCAAAAATTGCGTGAACGCGGCCATCATGTGCGCATTGTTTCACGTGCGCCTGCGAAGGCAGACGACGAGCGCCAGGAGCGTTGGCACGCCGATGTTTACGATCACGCACAACGCCGCGCCGCCGTGCGCGGCCAGGATGTGGTCATCAATCTGATCGGTATTCTGCATGGCGATGCGGCGACCTTTCAGCGCGTCCATGCCGAGCTGGCCGAGGACATCGCCCAGGCCTGCCGCGATGAAAGTGTTACGCAGTTTCTGCACATGAGCGCGCTCCACGCCGCTCTTGATGCGCCAAGCCTGTATTTACGCAGCAAGGGCCAGGGCGCCGAACGTGTCCACGCACTTGCAAGCGAGGCCTTGCGGGTGACCAGTTTCCACCCTTCGGTCATTTTCGGCGTAGAAGATAATTTTTTGAATCAATTCGCCGCGCTATTGCGCTTTTCGCCCGGCATCATGCTGCTTCCCGGCGCACAGGCGCGCTTTGCGCCAGTGTATGTAGGTGACGTGGCGGACGCCTTTGTGCAGGCGCTCGAAGGCGAACCTTCGGCGTCGCGCATCAGTCTTTGCGGCCCGCAAGACTACAGCCTGCAGATCGGAAGAGCGTCGTGTAGGGAAAGAGTGTAGATCTCGGT
This sequence comes from uncultured Gammaproteobacteria bacterium, assembly GCA_938004235.1. Lineage (GTDB taxonomy): Bacteria > Pseudomonadota > Gammaproteobacteria > Halothiobacillales > Halothiobacillaceae > Thiofaba. The sequence goes on along the minus strand of CALKWL010000219.1, from coordinate 3 downwards.
GGT
>CALKWL010000218.1 GCA_938004235.1 uncultured Gammaproteobacteria bacterium | reverse complement strand
GACCCCCAGAAACTGCCCCCGCCAGTAGACTGTTACCAATGTCGCCGCCAGTTACGGCAGACCTCAGTGCTGCCGACCCCCCGGACTTAACTGCTGAGTTGAGCAAGGCCTGGGCTGTGGCATTATCCACACCCAACTTAGACGCCAGGTTAAGTTGGCCCGCCTTTCCACCAATCCTGCCCCCTAGCCACCCAGTCGCACCGCCGACTAAGGCCCCCTTAAGGGCATTTCCGCCAGTTAATCCCGCCTGTAGTCCGCCCATTCCGGCCCCAAATAGCGCCCCCGAACCCGCGGTTCCGAGTCCAGTGAGACTACTGATACCCCCAATTGCCGCGGGTCCTAAGACCAATGACGCGATGCCTAAGGCTTTTGCGATGGACGGCCCATCACTAGTATTAGTCCAGCTAGCTGTAGGAAGGGACAGGGGACCGGCGTTTACCAAATTATAATAAGACCCCCCTTTACCGGCCATGGAGGACCCAAAGTCCCCAGGAATGAACTGCTTGTTACGTTCATCATAAAACAGAGTCTTAGTCCCATTCCCTGAAGGGTCAGGAACCTGGACGGGTTTCAGGTCAAAAAAGCTTTGCACCCCAAATCTCGAAAGGTTAGGAACAAGGCGCTCAATGTGCTGAGCGGTATTCCCCGAACGGTTGGCCAGACTGTACCCAGGAACTGTGGAGGTAAAGGACTCTAGCTCTTTTCGAAGTAGGGCGTCGTTCCCTCCCCCCCGATTCACCTGGGCCACAGGAGAAGACTGGAGCTCCTTAAGCGAGTCGTCCCAGCTACTAAGGTAGTTCTCGTAGCCTTTCTGGAGCGCCGATTTGTAAGATTGTGAGGTAGATCCTTGGGAGGCCTGCTTAAGATACTCATCCAAGGATGTCGGTCCAGCAGGCCCAGCATCACCAAACCCACTGAGGCTATTTTGAAACAGCAGATGATCCAGCTCTTTACGCGAGGTGATGGGTTGGTGGTTAGCTTTGTTCCAATCAAAGATTGCATTGAGTTGCTGATCCTGAGTGGGGGCGGTCAGGTACTTACTCCCCAACCCCGAGGGGGCGTAACTATTCTTGCTCAGTTGCGCTGAGATAGAGTCCTGGTCGCTGCCGAGGTCCACCGGACGTGGGGTCAGATTAACCCCAAGCAGGTGTGCTAGGTCTCGATATTCTCCTGACATCAGTAAATCTCCCGCCAGTTAGTGGCTACAGCAACGTTTGCTGAGCCAGACATTGAAGTAGCTACAAGAGTATGAGACGGCTGCGACCCGTCTAGGGAGCTGACACTGTTAGGAAAGCGGCCAGCAATTTTAGCAATGGCCGCCCCCCCGCTTGACCCCAGCCCAGCAATGGAGTAACCTTTGAGGACGGATACCCCGCCTGTTATTCCAGTTGCGGAGGAGTCCCACTCAACACAGGAGTCAGCAGCAGCCGCAGTCCAAGAGGCCCCAGTTAGGCTACCCCCATATACCACCTCCCAATAAACATCATTGGTAACTGTACGAACAATAAGGTCTATAAGAACATACCAAGCGTAATTCGTAACCCCCCCAAACATCGCCGCCGGCCGAATGGATAAGACAGGGCGGCGACTGGTCACCGAGACAGGGGAGCTTCCGTTTGATGCAGAGTTAAGATGACCGGTCTGAAAGTCGTCATCGCCACCCTCAGCCATAATGGAGGTGCAGATCATCTTCATGGTAGCCGCCCCACCAGACGTACCGACGTTGAAGATTTCCCCGCGAGCAGGCAAATTCGCAGTCTTCATGTACGCAGTAGTTAAGACATTGCCATGGTAGAACTCATGGGCTATGATTGGCACCCCGTCAATAAAGAATCCGACCCGGACGCGCCCAGCCCCCAACCACTGAAGATCTAGGAACATCAGCTGGGTTTTAGTGATATCCAGGATTTTACCACTCGACCCCGTACCGTCCAGCTTGTCCCGGTTCCAGCTAACTTGAGCTGCGTATGCCGCATCAGTTGAGGAGCCCGATACAGAGGAGCGGTTTACAACCCGGAGATCAGTGTCATTCTGTTCGAGGAAAACGCCATCGTCCTCATTGAAGTACCCAACCCGGCGCACTACATTTGGCTCCGCAGCCCCGAATAGAAAGGTCTGAAAGTAGAGTTGGGACTTGCCAGATTGATAGCGCCAACAAAGTCGCGTTTGGCGGATGACGCCATCACCATCCGTAGACCCCCCAGTAGACAGCTGCACGGCGGACTCATTAGGAAGGTGGGTTTGGGATCCCGCGCCAGTGGTTGCTGATTGCCAGTCCCGGGAACCCAGCCCATATTGAAGCTGGGCATCAAACAGGGTGGTAACTTGACTGGCACGAAGGCGGTGGAAGGCGTCAAGCCCTGCCCCATCTTTAAACCCCAGTTCCTCCAGGTTGATATAGCTCATAGTGATAGATATCCTGTACCAAAGACAGCCTTCAGCCGGAGGCTGGTGTAGTTATTACTGAACACCACCCCCTCCGGAGACCCGTTGATTGTGTCGGGGACGGTGGGTTTAACAATCACACTGCCCCCTCCCGCTACCTTAATCACTTGGAACTCTCTCCCCTTGTTGGCCCTAGGGAGTGTGATTACCACGTTTCCTGCGGTAGTATCCGCCAGTAGAACCTCATCTTTGGGACTGGGGGCATAAGCCGGATCAGTAATGGTGGCTACCGAGGTAGCCCCCGCCAAATCTAACCGATCCTGAAACCCCAGGACTTCCCGAGGATGGGTGTGGATGAAGCACTCACCAGAGCCAACAAGTTGTGATAGTTGTTCAGGGGTTATCATCAGGCTTTTGCCCCTCCAGGGCTGTCTTACAGTCTTGCTTTAGCCGCTGACACAACCCATAGTCCGTCATCATGTCAATTTCCCACAGTCGACGCCCCAAGTCATCCCCTACCCGAGGAGGTTCCGTCAGTTCGGCTGGGCACAGCTCCAGGCAGACAGGGGGTGGCGGCAGGAAAATTGGCACAGTACGCGTCCATGACCCGCAGGCGCTCATCAGGAGTGAAACCGCAATCACGCTCAGGTAAGCTAATGAGTTCACGTTTAACCCTCGTTACAGTTTTAGTGATGGTACGCTGCTTCTTTTCACGCTCAGCCCGGAGTGAGATATCAAGCCTATAGTTAGCCTGCTCAAGCACCTTTACCTGGTCCTTAAGTCTCTGCTGCTCCACTAGATGCTCATTGTCGCAACTGTTGTATCCGGCATTGTAGAGCACCGCGCCCGCTCCCCCTAGGATTGAGGCCAGTAACCCTAACTTAATCAAAAGTCCCATTATCTAGCTCCAGGTGAAGTTGATTGTGCGAGCGGTGAGGCGCATTTCTCTGATAAGGGAAATCATCCCTCCCCCTTCTTAGACTCCATGTACCACTTGAATACAAACGCCTGTAATGCGGACACGGGGATCGTAACCGCTGCAATAACCGCCGCGATGTCCATCGCTTCAAGCTTTGTAGATGTAGCATATCCTGCTGCCCACTTGTAGCTATCCCAGGTCATCCAGAGGGTAACGTACAGGGAGAATGCCCGAACCGATACCAGATGACGACGATCAGCCCACATGAGGAAGCGATCACGCATCGCGGTTGTCCTCTGCCGCATATAGCAAGTTGCCAGCTATCCGATTCATCCATCCCTTACCGAACCGACTGAACGTTGAGAGCTTGGTGAAGAACCTAACCCGATGCGCAAGGAAACGAAGGAGGATGTCATTTTCACTCATCGCGTGATACGCCTGTACGGAGAGTTTCCCCCAGTGCCCATCGTCAGCTGTACCAACCGCCCGCTGCAAGAACCGAGTCGCATTACTGAAGCCGTGGTTAAACGCGGCGTCAAACAACTGGAACCGGACACTGCCATCTGGGCAGGTCATGGCGACTGGCTGCCAGAAGTCCTCAAAGTAGATGGTTTTAGCCCCCTCCCGGCTCAGGTTTGCAATGTCCAGGTGGGGGTACGAGCGCTTACTGATTCCCCACTTAGTTTCTCCCCCGGGGTCTTTAGGGTCATTGACGTAACCGCCCTCATGGCCGATAACTCGATCAAATACTTGGGTAAATGTAACCATTACGGAGCTCCTACAGAGGTTTTCAGTTTCTCAACCAGGGCCCACCCAATAAGAACAACTGCGATGGTGAGGACGGCCCAGATAGATCTCTTGGCTATGTCTAGCCGCAGGTCGAGCCAGAATTTCCTCTGGGCATCGGCTGCCTCCAACAGGGATTCGTGGTACTTGCGGTGCTCCGTCGGGTCCCGGTTAGGGAAAGCCTCTAGCAGCTTTGACAGCTGGGCCTTTTCCCGATCCATGTGGAGCTCCAGCTTAGCGGCATGCTGACGGAACTGGCGATAGAACTCCGTCAGGTGTTCATCTGACCATCGAACGTGAGTCTCCTCTCCAGGCATACTAATGTTGTCCGCATCGTCATAGCCGGTTAATGACATGTTTACTCCATCCTCTCTGTTAGGCAGTGGGGGGCGGGCCACCGCGTTTGCGAATTGCAATACCAAAGGCGCCACTGGATCTCCAGCCGAAGTACCACTCAATTCGGCCGTTGTCATAGATCCAGTAGGGGTATTCTCGGCGTTCCCCGTTGCGTTGCATCACGCGGATGTGCTTTTGCAGATTACCCCGCTCGTAGACTTTAGTTGAGGCGAACGGCTCCCCGTAAATCCCAATCACGTGATGTGTAAAGTTGTGAAACGGGTTACGTACCCACCATTTGATTCGAATCCACAGAGTATCCTTGCGTTCCGGGTTCCAGCGGGAGTCGCCAATAGGCCCATCTTCATCATTACCAAAGATTGCCCAAACAATTTTGGAGATCATAAGGTGTCCTTAATACAATTCGTACCAACCTTGTATCCCACCCGTCTGACTATATGTACTACCGGGCGGTACAAGGGCTGAGACTGTGCCACGGTTAGAAGGGTCCGAGCTTGCGGCAGAGGCGACGTTGCCGTCCACGTATAAAGTGTTATTTACATTCGTGGCCCCCCAGATAACTACCATCATCCACACGCCACTATTATTTGTATATGTAGCCCCGGCTGAACGGCTTCCAGTAACATTGTGCCAAATCCTGCCAAATGTATCAGCAGCTTTCGATTGAACAGAGGCGTCATTAAAAGTAATACCAGTTGTCCCATTAATTGTAATAGACATTTATTGTTCCCCTCTTAACGGAAGACAACCACAGAGTATCCTTGCGTTCCGGATTCCACCGAGCGTCGCCAATAGGCCCATCTTCATCATTACCAAAGATTGCCCAGATAATTTTGGAAAGCATTTAAGAGCTCCTTATCAGCGGAAAACAGCCGCACAAATATTTGGGAGGTCAGTGAATGTCGGTGTACTGTTAAAGGTGTAGATATTGAAGCTCCCCGTTCCTAGCGAGGTATTCCCCAAGTTACCGTAAGCACTTGCGCCAGTATTATCCACCCCCACAACAACACAGTAGCTTGAGTCAGGCATAGGAGTAGCGAAATGAACTTGATACTGCCCCACGGCCAAGTCAGTAATACTAGCTACGTTAAACGAGGCATTCTTACTAACTGTGCCAGTGCCATTAAAATTAACCCACGCCTTAGCCGAGCCATGAATCACAGTATCGACCGGTACGGACTCAGAGCCGTCACGTTCCGCGAGAGTATCAATTTGTAGTGTACTCATTTAGATTCTCCTTATTAGCGGAACACAGCCACGTGGCATTCATTACAATCAGTAAAATTACCATTAACTGAAGTAAATACCCGCACAGATGACGTAGCTTGTGCAGCGCCGGCATGTCTTCCTGCGGTGTAGTTAGTAGCCCCTCCAGCGCCATCACGTGTAACGATAGTGGCATAGTCAGCATCCGGCATAACCGCAGTGAAATTAACTGTGTAATCACCAGTGCCGTTATCAACTACCGTGGCATTCCCTGCTGCTCTAGCAGCTACAGTGCCCGTTCCATTAAAATTAATCCATGCACGGCACTTGTAGTTCTCCGTGCCGTCTCCGTTATACCAACGGTCAGCTACAAGATCACCAGCCATGATTACAACTTCTCCTCAGCAATCAGCTTACGCAGCTCTTTCGCATCAGCGGCCGCGTCAACTTTATTCTGAATCTCGTCATACTTTTTACGAATCTTCTTACGCTCGTTCTCTGCTGCTGTTGCCGAACCATCAGGAAGATTCATAGCCACAACAGCATCGTGGGGGGCCATTTCCTCAGTGCGCTTAGCTCGTCGCCGCTCATGAGTTACTTTACGTGCTTCCTCGGTGTCTTCAACTACAACAAGATTACCGCCATGCCGAAACGCAGAACGAAATGTCTTATCATAGCCATTAGGATCATCCCCCGGCATCTGTTCAGTGTCGATGAGCTTAGTGGTATCTGCGATAACTTCGCCAGTATTGGGATCAAAACGGAGAGGCCGCACCTTATCTCCGTAGGCGACAATTCCTGCATCCTCGCCAAACTTATCTACGAATTCCTGAACCGCAGGGCTGAGCTTGTTGCCGATATAGATAATACCAATCCCGAGAACCTCACCTGCCGGAGAAACATGTGCAAACGTTTTCATAGCATTTCCTTTGAATTAAACAATAGTCCAAGTGGAACCCGTTGGGACAGTTACAGTTACGCCACTATCCACGGTGATTGGTCCAGCGCTCATAGCATTCTTACCGCTGGTGATGGTATAATCGGTTGTGACATTGGTGTCATTCTCATAGAACACCGAGTTAGCTCCACCGCCAGAAGCTCCACCGCCAATGTTTCCCCAATCAGAGCCGTTGTATCCTTCGAAGGAATTAAGGTCACTGTTGAAGCGCAGGTAGCCAGCAGTAGGCGAACCATCCCGCTGGGCCCCTGTCCCCGACGGCATCACAGCTGACCCGGTGTCGGCGGTCTTCGTTACCTTCTCGTTGTCGAGCTCCACCAACGCGGCCTGCACGTCGGTTGCCGAGAGCCCCCCTGTGGGGGCCACAGAGACAGCACTCGCGTCGTGGGCGTCTGTTGCATCAGCTAAATGGTTGGAAATAGCTGACGAGTTAGCGGAAATGAAGGTGTCCAGCTCAGCTATAGCCGCCTGCCCGTCCGTTGAGCTCACATTCCCGGTCGGAACTACGCTCACAGCACTCGCCTCATGGGCAGCGGTGGGGTCCGACAGGTGTGAGGCGATAGCAGAGGAGTTAGCGCTGATGTTTCCCGTATTAGTACTGATATTTCCCGTGTTAGTCCCAATAAGCCCCAGAGCCACCGTCAAATCACTGTCAAGCTCCGCCAGAGCGCCTGCAACAGTAGTGGCGGTGAGGCCCCCCACCGGGGTAAAGACGACTGTCCCAGTTAATCCCGCGGCATCGAACTGAGCAACCTGCGTACCCCCCGCGGAGATTCCCAATGCGTCGGTCCCAATTCGGTAAACCCCCGTGTCCGCGTCCAGGTCGAACCCCAGGGATGGTGTGGCTGCAGAGCCATCCGCTAGGGCGGTGGTGGCAGTAACGGTGGTGGTGACCGCCGCGGTAACATTGGTGCCGTCACAATAAACCGCGGTTTTTTGGTCGGCCGTTAGAACTACCGTTGTACCCCCGCCAGTAGTAAACGTGGCAGTAAACTCGCCAATTCCCGACTCAACATTCAGGAAGTAGATATTGTCAACCGTGGGAAGGGTGATCTCAACGTCCCCTGAGGCAGTCCCAGACAACCGAATCATCCGCCCCGCAACTTGATCGCTGGTGAGGACTTGATCCCCCGCGGCCATATCAACTACAAACTCCCCAAACGTAAACTCAACGTCTTTTCCATACCCAACAGTTAGCCAGTAGGTGCCATTGCAGATTACAATGCAGGATTCCCCTGGGAAGAGGGTCTTACTCAGGGACCCATCTACTGTTTCTGAGCCATGCCCACTTAGGGTGATAGACCCGGCAGCTGAGTTATGAAGAAACGCGTAGTAACCGTCCCCCGCTGAGCTAGCTTGAGGGAGGGTTACAACCCCTGACCCTGAGACCGCCTCAACTAGCTTTCCGCGATCATTTAGAGTTAATGAGGTAGTGCCGCTGACTGACCTGTAAGACGCATTGACCCGGATCTTTCCAGCGTTAGCCTGGAGCCCGTTTCCAGCCAGTAAGGAGGCGTCTGCCGCGGAGGTTCCAGTGCCGTACGTGAATAGGTTCCAGAGTCCCGCCGCCGTGGTATTGTCGGCCACGTAGACGTACCTCGACTCCCCGGGGTTGATTGTCGCGACTGCACCCCCGTCAAAGTCCACCACGTCAAAGGAGTTAGCCCCGGTATTTCTCACCAGCAGATCGTAGCCAGTGCTCATTTGATTGGCCGGCGGTAGCGTGACGGTCAGGTTGGGGTCGGTGACAAACTCCATAATGGAGGCGGCCATCAGTCCGGTCTCCCCATCATACTGGTTAGGCCAGTACAGCAAGGAGTCTTCAGTGATGGTGTGCTCAATGAACCTGGATTCCGACGGGGGAACGGTCACTCCGCCAAAGGGGTTAACAAAGTCTGTCATCAGCCTTCCCTCTTAATAAGTGAGGAGTCACCGTTGATTCGGCGCATTGCCTCAGTGGTAACATCGTTGACCGCCTCATCGTACAGACTCTTAAAAATCTGCAAGCGATCCTCCCGCTTAATCCAGGGTTGGGCCTCCAGGAGGGTAGCATACAAGATCAGTTGAGGAGCGTACCGGGTAGTCCAATTAGTCTGGTTCGTGGCATCCAGGGGGAGGGGACGCTCATAGTATGCCACTTCGGCTTCATAGGCGGTGTCCGGGGTTGCAGCGATGAGCCAGTGCTCATAGTCATAGTCCGAATAGTGATCCGGAACCCCCACTTGAGACTGGTCCGGCCAGAAGGTTCGGCAAAACTGATAGTTTCGCTGGGTAAGGAACTTGGTCTCCCCATTAACGATAATGGACATAGCCGCGGTCTCACGCCACCGGACGGGCTTTACTACCGTGGGTTCTGAGGTTGTGAGTTCAAACTGAGCATACTTAAGAAACCCCAGGCCTCTTACTCTGGCAGCAATCCGGTTTTCCGCCATCATGATTAGGCGCGGGATCTGGGCAACAAAGTCAGGATCGTTGCGATTGATGTAAGATTGAACGTCGTCCATCAGGAGATTATAGGTCATCAACTCGGCCATTTCTTACTCCGCATCGGGGTTGATGAGCTCCTCATCCGGTCTCGGATAGCGGAGCGTGAATTGGTCGTCTTTACGGGCGGGGAGCCGGTAGGGGTCATACAGGTCCTGACAGTCCCCACATACTCGGAGTTTGGTGTTGGGATCCTCCACCAGATCTTCATACTTAACCTTGAACTGGCACCGGGGACAGATCGCAATCGCGAGGTTAGACGATCCCTTGGTCTTGAGGTATTTAGCCATTGTAACCCCCCAGTGATGGGCTCACAAAAATTGGGGCGCTGTCAGTTTCGTCCGTCTCAACATTATGAAGAGCCTTCTGAGCCTGCTGCTGGATAATGCCGAGGCGGACATCAGAAACGTCTGGGAGCTCAAAGGCGGCAGTCTCAGCCGCAGTCCAAATGACGGTATTTAGCCACCGATCTGGGATCGCAAGAATCCCGGTCATCGATCCAACATCTTGGACTTGTCTATGAAGGTTCACCGAGAGATGGCACGTATCAACGCTTGGCACCCCCCACAGGGTTATTCTCGGGTCAATTAGTTTCTCAAAGAAGTAATTGGTTGGGGTACTAGACGGCTGATCCTTGTTGACTTGGTTTCGATAGTCATCCCGATTAAAGGGAGACAACGGAATATCCCGAACGCCGGTGCACAAGTAAAAGTCGCTAACCGTGATGGGGTCTCCGGTCGAAGTGAGTCGAAACCCGTCTGCGACAAGCGAGGGGTCAAGATCAACCCAGAACCACTTGGAAGTTTCCCAGTCGTCCCGTGAGATCGTTACCTCAGGACTCCAATTTAGGCCGCCGTCTTGGGTTGTTTCAAGCGTGAAGTTAGTTGACTGGGTAACCGAGTCGAACTTAACACCAAATCGGACTACCCTAGAAAAACCGTCCAGGATGGTAGTAAAACTTTGAGCCCCAGCCAGATTAGTGCCCTCAACTCTACTAGGAATGCTCAACGAGACCCCGAGAAGGTCTAGTGTTCCCGTCGGCAACTGATAGGTGGCTTGATTCTCTTTCAACCCCATAAGCTGGGTTTGGACAGCCCACAGGTTTAATCCCGTGCTTGCCAAGTCCATCAGCACCATGTAGAGGGTTTCTCGGACAGTGGTGAGAGATTCTTGGCTAATTAGCGCAGGATTTTGACCGCAGCGACGAACAATGTGGTCAATCAGGCGAGAGACGGTCAGCTGGGACTGCTTATAGGTGCCACTTGTGGCCATTTCATCCTTCCTCAAGCAGAAATGGGGAGGCTACCGCCCCTTGGCGCATAGTCCTCCCCATTTAATCCAATACAGGAACTGGGTGAGCCGTTGTGTTAGGGCCGGTCTCTCCCGACAGTCACGCATGAAACACCACCCTCAACAATCGCGTTTATTGTCCACCAGGTCTGGGGGGATGGACGGGGGAGTATCCAGACCTGGCGAGGGCTAGTGTGATGGTCACACCCCTTGGTTACCGTACAGGTTACGCCACTCAGTCCAGCCCGACGCCATCCGGAAGGTAGACTTGTACCGCATCGAGTCAGTTTCGAAGTCGCCTTCCATACCCTTCTCAATGCGGCGGCGCCACAGGACCTTCAGGCCATCTCGTGCGTTGGTTTGCACGAACCAGGCGTTGGCAGAGGTCAGGCGGGACATCACCACGGATTTGCTAATGGATGCCGTCGACTTCACAGGGTTCAAGTCGTTGTTAGTCGTACCAGCACGCAAAACCGACTTGAGAATCACTTCAGCCTGCAGCATGTTGGACGGATGAACCACCAGCTGCTGCGGCAGCACGCGGATACGCTTGCCACGTGCATCCTGGGCTTGCCGAATAGTGATGAGTGCCTGCTCGATGGAGGTTTGAGACATCGCTGCCGAGGTCAGGATGTTCGACTGAACCCCACTGAAGACCGGGTGATTAGCGCTGCACAGGGCCACCCCGTCTCCGCCTTGGTATGAGGCATTGAAAGCCCGATTCAGGTGGTTAACCGTCACCGTCTCCAGGGTCTCCATCATGGACTGGGCGAGGTGTTTCGAATAGGTTGACCCCATTCGAATGTGGTCACCGTCTTCCACCAGGGTGCGGGTGAGGGCAAAGGCCAGACCGTAGACGTCGTAGGTGTAGCGCTTAACATACAGCTCGCCCCCTTCGTCATAGGTCACGGGTTGACCGTCCGGAAGCACCGGAGCAGCACCGAAGCCAAACAGTACGGACTCTTCGTGATATGCACGTTTAAGGCCGTCTTCTTCACTGAAGACCTGTTTGTACTCATCGGCACGTTGGTCATAGATGCCGTTGAAGTGGGTATTCAGAATCGGCTCAACCACGCTGCGGAAGAGCTGAGAACGCATCAGATTGCCAGACATTTTCAGTCCTCCAATTAGACCGCGGCTTTCTCGGCGCGGTAGACATGCTCCGCAATCGAGACCATCACGACGGTGTAAGCATCGCCAGCCGCATTGTCGGGAGTTCGAAGGAACTCTTCAACGCGGAACTGACCGTTAGCGGCTGCCCCCACCAGGGTGGAGTTGAGCGCCGCATCGCTGCGACCGGTGGCGACCGAGCCGCCCGGGGCGGCAAAGCCAATCCAGTCGGCCTGGTCACCAATAGCGGTAGCAGCTACCGGGCCATTGGCCTGGACCATGAAGACGGTGTCAGGGTCATCGTAGACCATGGCCTTGATGTCCGTAGCAACCTGACCAGAAGGCCAATAGTTGCTATAGTTCGGTTTGCCAGTCGCATCGGTGTAGATGCACCCAGCAAAGATACCCAGCAAGTCGACGTTATCGACGGTGCCAGTACGGGTGCCGTCACTAGTGCCCAATTGGATGGAGCCACCAGTAACGAGCTTCACAGGATCGCCTTGGAAGATGTTGGCCGCGTAGCCCGAGGCAATGGTGTACTCACGGGCGCGAGTTTGACCACTCGGGTGCTTAACGGCAACAAAACCAAAAGGCGCAGCAGTTGCACTCATGGTTTATTCCTTTACTAAAAGACCGGACGACGAACACGCCGCCCAAGATTTTGAGCCCCGGTGCCAAGAACCCGACCGAGGGATTTACCATCACTGTCCTCATCATCTTGGACCAAGTTCGCCTTAAGGAGTTCTTCTTCCTCCATCGGACGCTCATGATGGTTAATGAGCATCAACTCCTGGAAGAGTTCCTCAGGGATTCGGGCCAGGATCATCTCGTTAATTGAGACGCACCCTTCGAATTCACCGGACGTGATTTGATTCTGCACCCCGAGCTTCTGCATCTCTTCATACTTGACCAACTCATAGCCTAGCTGGAGACGTTTGTAGACGGGATCGGAGGTGTTGGACGTGGTCAACCAGCAGTAGTGCCAGTAGCCCTTGTCGTCCTTCACTTCAGGGAGGATATCCGAGGTCCACTCCGCACGAAGGAGGCGCTTACGCTCCTCAATCGTCAAAATGGTGCCGTCCTCAGATTCCCGCTCCTGGTCGCCCATTACGCGGTCACGACGGTCAGGATCCAACTCATTGTCTGCGTCCCGGATGACAGGACTGCTGGACTTAAGGGATTGGTCTTGGCGGTCGGCGCGTGGGTGGGCGGTGTTACGGTTTCTGGATGTCATGGTGACTTCTTCCTTAGGAGTTATTCTGCTGATCGAAAAGCTGCATCTCACGAATAGCCTGCGAGCGAAGTTTGGGGTCATCCCACAAGCCAGCCTGTTGCAGGGCTTCACGACGCTCTTTAGAGATCGTTACCTGCCGACGGCCCCCTTGGGATCCCCCTGCCTCACTGCCTCGAGCATTATTCGTGCCAGAACCAGCCACAATCTGCTTCCTTTTCCGTTGAGGGTCACCATTAGCACCCTTACGGTTGTTATTATAATCCTTTTCGTAGCGGTGCGGCAACTCTTTTTTCACCCGCTCAGTAAGCTCCTGCCAGTACTCAGAAGTTGTGGGGTTCCACCCTTCCGCTACAAGCTCGTCATCCAGCCGGCGCACCGTACGGGAGTCTCGATCCCGCCCATCCGGCTGATACCACCGATGCTCGGCTGTCCAGGACCGGGCATTGGAGACAAGGCGCGGGTCCAGGGGTTGGGGAGTTTGAGTGCGTTGCTGCAGAGCTTGGCGAATCTGGCCAAGTTCTTGGGCCCGACGCTGGATCTTCTGGAGATTCTCCATTGCACTAACGACGGTCGCACCGTCCTGATTATCTACGGCCTCCTTCAGTTGGGCTTGTGTGGTGGAGTAAATCTGTGTAAGCTGCTGCAGGCTATTGTCCACCTGAGCCAGGTCCGTTGAGGTACCCCGCCGCTCAATAGTGTTCAATCGGTTGGTCAGGTCGCTGATAACCTGATCTCGAGCGCTCAACTCTCGTCTCAGGGAGTCCTCTCGTTCTCGGGCACGACGCTTGCGGGCTTGACGATGTTGACGACGCTTTTCACGAATCGCCTCACTAGATTGAGATTCGTCATCATCACTGTCATCCCCGTCATCCCCGTCATCCCCGTCATCCCCGTCATCATCGTCTTCCCCCGACTCCTTCGACTGAGGGCCCCCGTCCTGGTCCCCATCATCGTCGTCATCCCCACTGTCATCCTTACGTGATTGACTAGTGGGGGAAGCCTGCTGAGGGTCCTCCTCCCCCTCAACTACTACATCAAGGATGTCCTCATCATCTCCCTCACCTTTCAACTCAGTGGCTGCCTTTTGAACCATTTTGCCTACTCCTTACAGAATATCATCCAACTCGGAAAACACCTCCGGCTCTACAGCCGAAAGAATCTCGTGGTCCTGGAACATTGCAAAGACCACAGTCTCGTCAGTCCCCGGCACTTCGCGGTTGAAACGATCACCGCCATGTTTAGGGACGCGGACCAAATCTCCTTCCTTTACCCAGACACCCTCAGGCCAGCGCTCACCAGTGGAACGGTTGCAGTAGGCGATGGGTCCCAGCCGGACAACCTTGGCCAGTTGGGTGATTGAACGATTAAACTCCCGGGTGTCGTCTACCAGGACAATGCCCGAATCGGTCTTTTTACGGACCAAACGGAGTTGTACCAAAACGCGAGTCCCCAGCGGCCGAACACCGGGTACCACCTCAGGAAACGCGTACTCCAACTCAGATGCGGAAATCATCTACATATCTCCTTTCATGATTCCAAATAAGATTCAACCCGGCCCTCTACAATGAGCTGAGCTTCCTCTAACCCCATCACCCTGCCCTGGAGACGTCCTAACCGATACAGGTCAGGAACGTCCCCCCGGGCGATCTCCTTCTCAAGCCCCCGAATTGAGCTACGGATCTGGGCTAAGGCCTCAGTTAAGGGGTCAGTAACCGTGGCCATAGATTACTCTTCAGGCTTGTGGTCGGAAGGGTTTTCATTAAGCTTGAGGTCAGGGACCCCCGCTGGGGTAGGGGAGTCGGCGGGCTCTACAACTACAGTGACCCCTTTAGGGATTCGGGAGCTGCCAAACATCGACACTATAAAGGCGTCAGAGTCTTCAACCTCATCAACTCGGGTTTTGCCGCTAGACCAAAAAATGGAAACCTTCTTCATTTATAGAACTCCTCATCAACAAACACCCCACAATTAGGGCAAAATAGGCCATCCTGCTCAGCCAAAATGAGCAGTGAGTTGCCGCACCTACAGGCATACGAACGCTGACTATCCACCGCAAAAGGTAAATCATACACCCCCTTCATACAGTGACAGTTGGGGCACTCAAGCCAGGTAGTTCCCTCTCCTCCGACCGCCAGCCAGGTGTGGTTGCACTGCAGACAATGGGCGTCCCCCCCCCACCTTCGAAGGGGACTTTTTACCCGCGCGATAATCGTTAAGATTAGTAACCTTACTCATCGGCCAGTCTCCTTGTCCTTAACTCAGCTACCCCCTCTCTGCTATGTTCTACTTCAAACAGGCAACCAAGCAGACCCATCCCATCTCTTTAGTGGTGTACTAATCCAAGTAGACCCGTTCCATCTATAGAGTTGGCCTGAAATAAAAGACGTACCATTCCACGATAGCAACACCCCTCCAGTTGAAGGTGCCGCACCCATAGTGAGTGTGATAGTTTCAGTCCCCGCGTCCGGCACACCGTCCCGATACACCCTGTAGGTGGCGGTGTAGGTGCCATCCGCGACCGACTCACCCGACGCCGGCCACTCGAAAGACGAATCTTCCGCCATCATGAGGGTGCCAGCGCTCGGCAAGGTCAGCAGCTCGGCGCGCACGAAAACTGCGGCGTCAGCCGGCAGCGTGATGTCGTTGTAGAGCGGGGCGGGTCCGGCGTCCCCTGAGCTGGGAATCTGGTCGCCGCGGATACCCACGTAGGGCGTACCGATGATCCGGCCACCCAGCGCATGCAGCGCCTGCAGATTACGCAGGCCGCTCACGGGAACGCCTCGTAGAACACGTCGTCATCTGTCGCGTCTGTGTTGAGATACGCTACGAGCAAAATGCCGGGGGTAACCACGCCCGTGACACTGAGCTTGGCAGATGCGTCGGTTGTGCCAGTACCCTCCTGACATTCCACCCCTTTGAGCGTCCCGATGCGACCGGATTGGAACCACGTCCACGAAACCGGGGTGTTTGTCAGGGGCGTGCCCGCGTTGTTGCGATGGGTGTCGGTGATGATCGTTGTGCCCGCCGCGTCAGTCGTGAATTGTGCGCTGCTGACCACGTTGGACTGGTTCGTTGCCGCGTCCTCATGCATCAGATGCGCGTAGTAGGCGGTGCTGGCGGTCAGCCCGGTGGCGCTGTGGGTGTGCGCCCCGGTGGTGCTGATCGCGGCATTGCCGGCCCACACCGCAGCCGATCCGGTGTGATCCTGCCCGGCCTTGACCTGCGCGGCGCTGGGGGCAGTGGCGCTGGTGGTGACAACCGCGTATTGGGTGCCGTTGTCCTCGTCGGTGGTGGCACCGACCGTGGCGGTGGTGGTGCCGGTGGCGACGCCCGTTGGAGAGGTCAGCACGGGTGCGGTCACATCTCCGCCGCCGGTATTGACCAGCGCGAATGCGTTGTTTGCGCCCAAGCTGGCGTGCAGGTCGCTGATCTCGGTGCTGCTCAGCACTTTGTCAAAAAAGACAATCCACACCACATCCTGCGCAACAGACGCTTGCCCGGGGGCGCCCCCGATGTAGCTCCACTCAGCGGTTGACTTGCCCCACGAAATCTTTCCGCCGGTACCCTCTGACGCGCCATCGACGTACAGCTCATGCGCCGTCTCGCCGGTACGCGTGAGCGCGATGGAGTGGGCTCCAGTGCGCACGTCTGCCGCGCTCTGTACCCCTGTGGTGCCACCGGAGTATTGGCTTACAGCCTTGGCCTTGCCGTCTGTGTGCACCCCTACAGTCGGCGACTCTGTGACCAGTGACCCGACGGCAATGCGGTTGCCTCCGCCGCCGACATCTGTGATCGCATTGACCGCGATGAAGATCGTAATGTCCTCATATGCAGCGCCGTTTGTCGTATTGAGTATCAACGCCGGGCTGAAGCTCGCGCCTTTTGCGGTAAAGCCACCTGCCACCGAGCGGAACGCCTCACCATATGTGCCGCCGGTAACGTAGCTTGAATCTACGTGCTCGGTGAATGTACGGGGGGTGACTAGTGAAACAAGCGCGCCAGATTCGACGCCAATGCACTCCACGATGTTCCCATAGAGGGGGTGGCCAGTGTCTAATGTATATGCCATTTATAAAGTCCTCGGGTCAGTCCAGTCGGAAGGTTTGTACATCCACACGTCCCCCGCGGTGCAGCCCTGCAGTGCGACGTATGTGTCGAGGTCCGGTGCGCGACGGAACTTGCCATGCACACCGGTATCCCGATCGGCGACAGGAAGCTCGCCCATTAGCGCAGGGCGCGGGGCGACAGGATCCACAATCTTTGCGACAGACCATCCGGTGACCGGGACGGGGTGGCCGCTCGGTGGGGTGATCGAAAACAGTCGCCCACCGCGCTCCCAAGCAACGAAAAACCCTCTCGTCTCATCGTGCAACAGCCCGAAGTCCGCAATGCCAATGGCAAGAAATTCCGCGGCGTCCGGCCCTCCGACATCCGCAGCGGCGACGCGGAAATTGTGATTGCTCGGCCCGGCAATGCCAGCCGAGATGTCCCAGCCGTAGATCGGATACGCTGCGTCACCCAGATCGACAAAAATCTGATTCGATGCGTCGTACGCGACGCCTGTGTCTTGCCCGGCGTTGTTCCACGCCTGCCCCACTTGCGTGATCACATCGGTCAGGTAGTCATCTGCGTCTGAGTACTCAATGCGATACAGCCCGAGCGATGTCCCTCCCGCCGACCCTTGCACGTAACACACGTCTTTCCCCCCCTCCTCGACGACTGCGGTCCCTCCATTGACATGGCGCACGAGCCCTGCGGCGGTTGCCGCTTGGCCGTGATCCAGCAGGTAGTCACGTGCGTACCATGCGGATGCCCCCGGCAGGGAGACACCGACCGTGCTGCCCCGCTGCACGTTTGACCCTGGGGCACCAGCGACGCGCCCAAGGCCGGCTTGAGACAAATCGAGCGTGTAGCCGCCGGCCAGAGCCCGGAGCGCGTTCCCCGCCCCATCGGTCATCACGAAACTGTTGCCGGACGAGTGGGCCGCGCCGCCGAATGTGACGAAGCGGTCGAGCAGAGGGAGGTAGTTGTTGTTGCCGTACGTGTGGCTACTGATCGGCGATGAAGCTGGCCCATCGACGGTCCGGTAGCCAGCGGGCACAGCCTCTACGTCAGAGGGGTAGAAGGCCAGTTGCCACAGGCCGGTAGTCCCGTCCCACACGTAGGTGTCGTTCCCGCTGTAGTTTGCGTGCCCCCCACCGAAAATGATGAGCCGGTGGTTGCGCGAGTCCCACGCGAACCCAGACCACGCCTCCATGATCTTCGCCGGGTTGCCCGGCCCCGCGTTAAACAAGGGCCTGTAGTCCGCCGCCGGGAACTGGCTGTCGATCCTGTTTGTATTGACTCTGACCCACGAAGCCGCGGGCGCTGCAGCGATCAAATCGAGCAGCGCCCCGTGCGCGAATTGCACACGCCCGGCAAAAATTCGGTTTCCGCTGTCACACTGGTATGTATCGTCAGCCATTACGATATATCCACCCACAGTTGATTTAGCACAGGATTTGACGGCGCACTGGAGCCTACGTAGATCGTAGTTCCATCAGCTCCAGCCAGCCCAGTGGCCCCTGTCGGACCTTGTGGGCCTTGTGGCCCGGTGGCTCCAGTGGCCCCTACATCACCTTTTACTTCAACCGCAGGGGACCAGTTTCCAGCCGCACCTTCACGGAAAAAATATTGAGCTGGGTTCTGGTCTGTGGCGAGGTAGACAAACCCAACTGCCTCACCATCATGAGAGCTACGACCAGCTAGTGTACCGGTAGCATCGGGTTGAATACCTGCACCACCTCCCACACTAATCGGCTGACCGTTCGGGCCAATTATTTCAGTCTCCCCGGTGTCAGGATTAAAGACCGCCTCAGCTTGGCTTCTAATATTCACCGTTAAAGTTACAGTACCCACTTTTCTTACCCTCCAATAACTAAAGAAACGGTCACACCGCTCTCAACTACCCGACCTCGAATCGTTAGGTCATCACTCACCAGCCGTCCAGTGGTTACCCACTCACCCGGGGTATCCAGGTCAAAAGTGGCTACCAGGTTCTTGGTAACAAAGTTGTCCGAAGAGGTATAGACCTCCACGGTTGCTGCTGAGCCAACCTCAAGTCGCGCCCCCAACTTGAACTCATGGGGAGGCATGAGCCCGTACCCACAATTACTACCAGCGTAAATCAGGGGTGATTGGTTACGCAAGGTTAATGTCTCGAAGCCGGTGGTATTGTCTACAAACTTAGACATGGTGGTTACTCCTTAACTGGGTTAAAGTTCTCATTGCCGTTAGTTCTCATATCGAGCAGTTGAACCAGTCTATCCATTTGATGTTGATAAGCCTTCATCGACTCTTGAAGCTCATTACGACTCTGCAGGCCTTCCTGCCTCATCTGCTCCATCAGGAGGTTAGTCTGATTATCCTCATGATTCTTCAGCAGCTCAGTCATCTGATGTTGCTGGTTATCCTCCCGGTTCTTCTGAGTTTCAACCTGTTGTGCATGTTGGGAGGCAAAAGTCTCAAGGCTTTGACCGACCCGGGCCAGTTGCTGGTCGAAGGACTGCTGTTGACTCTCCATCTGCAGCCGATACTGATCCATTTGCTGATCCAGCTGCTGCTGTTGCCCCTTCAGCTGGAGGGTGGCCTGATCCAGCTGAGTGCGGCGCTGATTCTCCATTTGAGCCACTTGAAGCTGTAGACCAATCTCGGGTGGCGGAGGGGGCTGCGGGGTCCGCTGTTTAACCAGCTCATCTGCCCGACTCATCATCTCAACCAGTCCTTGAAGGCCCTGCACTTGTTGCTGGTATAAGTTTTGAGTCTGTTGCTGAATGGCCCCCTGCACAGGAGGACTCTGCATGTCTTGCTCAATAGCTGGTTGGGCTACCTCAGGGTCGGTTCCAGCATACTTCTGCATCACGACTTGCATAATCGACTGGGTGGCCATTTGGGTGGCCTGAGTCTTTAGCTGCTGAAACAGGAAGAGAAGATGTTGCTTAACGTCAGACATGATTACCTGAAACCCCGGGTTCATGTTGGTAGGATTGGCAGCCCCGAAAACGGGGTCCAGCACATAGGCCAACTCTTCGTGGATATGCTGCAAGTGAGGCATCTGCGGGTGAGCCTTAACCTGCTGCCCCGACATGGCTGCTACCACCTCCGTGATGGGGTCAGCTGACACCGGGTCGGGTTGTGGGGGCAGCAACTCATCAGGATTATCCACGTGCATAATGCGGAGCATCCGACGGTAGATTGCTACCCGATCCCAGCCCACAGTTTGGTCAGCTGCCATCTGCAGCACCCCTTGAATCTGAGCGTATCGCTGAGACTCACTATAGATGTTGGGGTCGGACACAGGAACAATGTCAGAGCTATCCAGGAAATCCTCCCTGGTAACAATCACCTGACCAAACCTACGAATCTGAATCTCTTCGTCGAAATTCTGAGCGTTCAGGCGACAGAGGATCTTCAACACCCGAGCCTGAGCTACGTGTTGGCGGGCGTGAATGGCGGAAAAGACCTTCGACCCCTGCTCAATGAGCGCCAGGGCGGTGCCGACGGGCATCTGATTAGTAGCGTCACCAATTTTCTCGTCGGCAACAGCAACCACGCCCTTGGCGGCCTCAACCACAAACCCCAGCAGCTGGAACAGCACCGGGCTGGGCGGATTGAACGGCATTCCCATCACCAGCTTCCGAATGTCATCCACCCCAGCTGACCCCTCGATCTCAGCCAACTCGGTAGGACTCAAGCGGATCGTTTGCCCAGCACCACGGCCCGCCCCCTTCAGTCGGACGCCCGCCGGAAAGTTGTTGATGTGGGCACTGTCCAGCAGTGCACGCAGCGCACCAGTGGCGGCTTTGCTAAGACCTCCGATCAAGTGGTACAAGCCGATGCCGTAGGCACCCCTCCACGGAATAAACGGCCACTCAACAATCCATTCTAGCCTTTCCTTCGCCGAGTCTTGCTCATCCCAGTTGCGGTAGATTGACAACACCTTCTGGGAATGCTCATCAATGGTGATGATGTACGGCAGCGGGTCTTCGTCTTCCTCCAGCTCGTACTCAACATAGACCTCATAGGCCGTACGAAGGCCATCCTCATTGTAAGCATCGCTAGATCTACCCTCAATGCTGTCGTTGGCGGCCTCAGAGGAGGTACCGTCAGGAGACAGGCTGGGGGCCAGGATGTCCACATCACGGTACAGCCCCGACCGAACCCGCTTACGATATTGCGATTCAGTCATGGTCACCATCAAGGTGGCCCGAGGGGTGGTATCAAAGGACGTAGCGAAGAAAGGCAGGAACACCCGGTCAATGGGAAGAAACTCACAGCACGGCCGATTACGAACCGGATCATGCCAGAACTTAAGGAACTGGGAGCCACCAAGCGGCTGTTGGGTAGCCAGCACCTCTAAGGAGGAGCGATACTCCGGCATCTGCTCAGTGAGCTGCCAGTTGAGGAAGTCGCGCTTGCGCTCAGCACGTTCCAGCTTGTCGGGGTCCTCATCGTATCCCGAGATTTTGGTCTTCACCGGACCGTCAGGGGGGAACACCTCCTTCACCATGGAGGATGAATAATCAACACAGGCTTCCGCCAACACCGGGTGGACCGCGTCACTGGCCCCTGGAAAGTCCGCCTTAGCTGGAAGCTCATCACCAAGACCAGTGCGCCGCAGGCCTTCCGCGTACTGCTCATCACGACGGGTGCGGGACTCTCGATCAATGTCAATCAAGTCGAGCAGTTCCAGGGCAACCTTATCCAGCTGGGCTTCACTCATGCTCTCCGCCAGGTTGGCCTCAAACTCACTATCTTCAAGTTCCCCGCTAAGTCCCAAGATAGTTACACTGCCATCTTCGTTCTCAATCAACTCCTCAAGCAGCGAGGTACCTTCGTCCAGCAGCTCCGGCTGGTCGCCCGCATCAGGCATATTGGCCTCCATATTGCATAATAATTTCCTTAGGTCCTACGCGACTCCCGTCATTTATTTTACCCCCAAATTGACGAATAATCAACCGGGAGTCGACAACCCGCCCACCCTCAGCATATCGTTTACCCCGGATCACTGACCAAGGGTCAGTCGTCATCAACCTCTCCAGGTCTTTTCTAGCCAGGTCCTCAGCTTCGAGTATATGATCCCCGGTGAGGGGCAACCAGTCTTCAAACGAATGGTCCAAGAACGCCTTCTGATTATCTTGCGCCCACTCCTGGAGCTGCTTACCTAAGGCGCGCACTAAACCCCCGCCGGCATACTCGAAGGGCTCCCAATTACGACCAAACCGGCGATACTGCGTTGGGTCAAAGGTGGAAGGCCCTCGATCATCTCCAGATAAGCCGGCCTCAAGCTCCGGGGACCAGCTAAGGGCGCCCCCTACTACCATTCCCGGAAATCCCGCTGCACCTATTCCAGCCCCCATAGCCGCGTCCATGAGGGGGTCGGCCTGATCGGGGTCCATGGCGTAAAATGGAAGTGAGGCCGCGGTGTTTAACAGGGCCCCCGAACCCGCCCGAGCTGCCAACCCCATCCCCAAGGCCTCAGGAATTGGTCCCAGCAGGGGGAGGAGTGCAAACATAAGGCCTTCTTTTAGGCTGGGCGTTCCCACCTCCGTGCCCAGGATTTTGGTCTTGGAGTCCCGATTCAGTTCCTCATCGTCCCGGAGAAACTGAAGAGCCCCCTTGCCAATCATCTTCGGAACAAACCAGGGATCATCTGTTGAAGGATATTCCACCTGGTTAGCTCGATTGACTCTATGGAGCTCATCAGCGTAGTCGCTATTCGCCTGTCGTTCTTTAAGCAGGATGTCCAGCGCTTCAATCCATTCTTGTCGGTCCATGGCTACCTCATGAGTACGGGTTGCCCCGACTATCGTTAGAGGATTCAAATTCCTCCTCATCATCCTCGTAGATAGGCATTTCAATGAGGCGGTGGTTCTTGACATACATCAGCATCTGAGTGAGCGTATCAGTCAAATCATCATTTTCAGCGTGGGGGAACTTCTCAACCTGATCCACCAGGGGCTTAGCCCAGGAGATGAACTCCCCAGGTCGGGCTGAGCTTTCGGGGATATAGAGCACATCCAGCTCAAACAACGGGGCCACAATATGAGCACGTTCGGTCTTGCCCGCCTTTCCAGGGTTATAGCTTTCGACTGGAATGTTGGCATTATGCAAATCCTGAATGAGCGATTGGCCACTGGCCTTGTCCTCCACCAGGAGAACATCAGCCCGCTTGCCCCGGCGTGAGTCATTATCGCTGCCACCGTAGAAGGCCTTCCAGTCGTTGATGACTTTCTTCCGGAGCTTAGGATAGCTCAAATGCTCAGCCCACGCGTCCAGCAGGATGATTCCACGGCCCCCGTTTTGGCCCGGAATCTCAAAAATACCCCAGGTTGAGCATGCCGACGGGTCTGGTTTAGCCTTTTTCAGCTCATTTTTCGTCGGTTCTTTGAACGCAGTGTCATAAGATTGGATAATTAACTCAAAACCGGGCAAAGGTCGGTGGTTTGGCCACTTCTGAATGTGCTTAATTTTGAGAATACCCCCGCCCGGGGGCGCGGGTCTCTGCTGCAATTGCCCTGCCGCGCCGTACTCACCCAGGTTTGTCTCAAGGGTTTTGACCTTTCGCTCGCTGAAAAGCTCCGGCCACAGCAGCTCACCGGGCTCTTCCCGGGGGTCTTCACCAACAGTAGAGGTATATCTGTTAGGCTCCCATCGCATAGGAATACAGATATGCTCCCACTCAGTCTCAAACTCGGGCTTCTTCATGATGTGGCCAGAGAGGTCCAATTCATGGAGTCGCTGCATGACGACAATATCAGCGGCATCTCGGGCCACCCCCCGAGACGACATTGTAAGGTCATACCAGTCAATACCAGTTTCCCGTTCGGTGTCGGACTCGGCCTCACGCACATTATGAGGATCATCGATAATTTTGTAGTCCGGATGCTCACCTGTACCTCGACCCCCTACAGAAGTGGCCATTCGCCACCCCCCGGCAGTGTTCTGGTATTTGGTTTTCTGGTTCTGACCTCGGTCTATCTGCACCGCACTTCCCCATAGGTCTTGGTACCAATCCGACTCGATAATGACCCTCGACTTCAGCGCGTCTCGGGTAGACAAGTCCTGACCATAGGACGCGGACAAGAACCGGGCATCGGGTTTCAAAGTCCACCCCCAAGCCGGAAACATCACCGACGTGAGAATGGACTTCATGGCGCCCGGGGGCACATTCATCAGGAGGTTGGGAATCTCCCGGCGGAACACCATCTCAAGGTGCTCCGTGATGACTTCAATGTGCCAGTTGTGACGGTAGTTTCCTCGCGATTCGATTATCTGCCAGGCACGTCTGGAAAAATCCACCAGCGAGCGATACGAGCGCCTAGCACGCTCTTTTTCGACCGTTTTCGCGAGTGAATTCAGCTCCTGGGCAGAAAATTTCATGGTTTTATTGAGAACCCAAGGTACGGAGCTGCTTCAGGGCGCCCGTCTTCTGGCGATTTTCAGAGGGGGCGGGCACCAAGTCACCCAGATTCTCGCGTTTGCTGGCCCTGCCATGCGATTTTTCGGCCTCATCAGCCCCTTTCATAGAGGTTTTTACTGCACTCAGCGCTCCACGAACGAAACCGCCCCCTGCAAACCGGGGTTTACTCATCAAATCGAGGAACTCGTCCTCATCGGCCTCACTCACCAGGCTCGGCCCTTCAATTCGGTAGGGGGACCGCTTGCCCTCCAGGAACGATTCAAGTCGGACAGGGAACGGAACACCCTCACCGTATCGCCGCGCTAAGGCCAGATTCCGATGTCGCCCATCATGCCCCAAGACCTGGGCGAACTCGTCTGGGTATTGTTCTACAGCAAGGAATGGCATCGTCGGGAACCGGTCCCCATTGCCCTGAGTCAGGAGCTGGTAGTATTGCTCAATCCGGTCAGGGTTGAGTTGGTTTCCGGGTTCCACGGCCAGTTGCCCAAATTCACTCGGGGTAATTCCTAGAAGGTTCCCTTCAGGGGTGTTCTGGATTGCCCGCGCCAGGGTGCTCGGGGCGTATACCTCAGTAGCGTGGGGCATGGCCTGAATTAGTTGCTCAGCCCGGGCCATGTTAGGTTCAGATTTGCCTAACAGCTTGGCAAACTGATCCAGGAGGTGAAGGGCGCCCCGTATATTAGTTGGCATGACCTAACCTTTGTCTATTTGTGATGGTCGCATCTTCTCAACCAAGGATAGAAAAAGAGCCAGCTCTGATTCATCGAGCAGACCCGCATCTAATTGTTCGTCGCCGAGGATTCCAACCTCCAGCTTAGTTGGCAGTCTCAGGTACGCTTGTTGGGCAGCCACGTCTCCTTGAATTGCCCTTGCCACGAGAGCCGCTTGAACGTGCTCACGGGCTTTCTCATCGTCCATGCCAATATATGCCTCAAAATCCAGTCCCTCATTGGTAGGGCGTCCCCACCCCCTATTAAGGAGGATGTCACTGGCTCGGATAATGTCGCTGTCCCCCGGCGGGCAGTTAACCCGACTGACGAGGTGCTGAAGCTGCTCAGCCGCGCTATGCCCGTCAAGCTTTCTGGACTTCAGGGCACGTAGTAAGGAGTCGGCTTTGCTGTTGAATTCAACGATGTGGGTGTCAAGCGTGCGGCGCCCCATGGCAATCCTGGCCACCTCAGCGATTGCGTCTGCGCAATACTGCCTAGCCAGGTGGCGGGCGTTGAACTGGTCAAAGGATCGGGATTGTCGGCCAGGGGTGGCTTTCTTGATGGCCACTGGAGAAGGCTCCGGTTAATGTGTGCGATTCACGCGTTAATATCACATTAACCGGGGGATGTCAATCCATTTCAAACTTAGCCAGGTTTTATTGCCTTGGGCTTAGCGGCTTAGCCGCTCTTGCAGTTCGTATCCCATGAGCGGCCACATCTTCGCTACAGCGTTCTGCCGGGCGATCTTGCGGCCGACCCCGGCATCGAAATTCTCCGGGCTAACGCAAGCCGACTCACCGGTCACGGTGAAGCCGTTGCGCAGGATGAGAACACAGAAAGTCAGCAAACGAAGCCTATCGGCCCCGTGATTTGCATCATCATACCGAGCCCACAGCTCACTGCGCGCCATGGCACCCTCCACACCGTGCCCTGCCGTGAAGTAGTATTCACTAGCAATATTTGCCTCAATGTCGGCCAGAGATACCCGAGGCGCCGGATCCTTAGCTTGGGGGTTAAACTCATCAAGTTGTTCGTTGCTCATGCTTTAGCCCCCCCTTCGACTTGCCGCGCCTCGTTGGTCAGACCATTTACGCCGCACTCCTTCACCGGGCCTTGTTGGAAACACAATTCGCTTGTCGTCCGACCGTGGAGCACTTGGTAGAGGTGCCCGGTCACATCGTCGCCGTTGGCGGTGCAAGAGATCGCGTTGACGGCGACCCCGTTGCGGTCAGTGTGGATACTCATATTCAAACCCCTAAAGCAGCGCGCACGCAGGCGCGCCACCAAGCAAAGGCAACTCGGAGTTGCCAGTGGATAATGCCCTCAATGTGCTCGTTTGCCCGGCACAGATCTTGGGCTACAGGGTGCCAGGAACCCTTAAGGGCCCTGGCGTTATTCGAAGGGTCGGTCAAGGGTGTGACTTGAATCCCAGCTTTAACTCGCTCGTCACTCATCAGCCTCTCCTACCCATTAAGGATCTTTATTTCAGCCCTCTCACCCACTCATGGGAAACACAGGTCAGTAGCGCATCATGAAGTTCTTGCGCGGTTTGGTAAACACAACCTTCATTGGTATAAATAGCCCCCATTGCCGGCGAGACGTTCTTAGGGATCAAGGCGTACCCCTCCGGCACTCGAGACGTTTTTTGAACCTCGGGCTCCCCCACCAACTCAACTTCTCGTTCGGCGTCCCTGCCAAACAGGGGGGGCCTCTCCGATACCAAGATGATGCCGTTCGGTATTCCTCCTGCGAGTAACGGGATACGAGGGGCCAACCACGTCAGTACCCCCATTGTGCTCGCGTCCTGTCCGGGGCCTTGCAGCATTACGTTCGCGTCAGGGGTGATCTCCTGTTTTTCGATCATCCCCTGAAGTTGAGTTATCAATTCTGATGCAGTCATAATCTCGTTTCCTAAATCTCCCACAGGCTATCTGCCATCTGCTGCATGTCGTCTTTCAGTGCCGCTAGCGCGCCTTCCTCAGTCACTCCCTCACCCTCAGCCCAGTTGTCGTAGAACCCTGGATGAAACGGATCATGGTTGGCCTCGTTCATTTCAGCCTCATTCATGTTTCTGCAACCCATTATCGCGACCCCGCAACGAGCCTTAAAGCCCCCGTCTTTCGTTTGTCTGATGTGGACAGGTGTCGTGGCTGCGATTCCCAAATGACTGCCCTGTATTACCTTTGTCTCTTCATTCACCATGATTAAACCTCGACTCAATCAACTTACGATACTGAATCCAGCCCACAAGATTCCCATGCAGACCTGCGCTCATCCAGGTGGGGGCCGCGCGATAAGCATACACGTCCGGGGTAGCTTGGTGCTCAAATGGACTGGCGTGAATCGGGTTGGCGCCAATAAGTCGGTCACACAGCGCCAGCTCCTCTCCAATGGTAGCTTTCAAGCCATCATGTCTCAGGTAACTCACCCTACAACAACGCGCAGCGGACACTTTACGTATCAACTCCAAACCCTTGCTCTCACTACGAGAGTTTTCTAAGATCTCTGAAAGCTCCTGATCTGTAACATATGGAAGGTGCCACTCGCCTTCACGAAGCAGGGTGGGTGTGGACGCGTTCATTGCTTCGCGCATTCGAAGCGCCAAGTCTTGCATCTCAGGCTGTGCATCCGGGTGGCAACGCAATTCAAAGAAGTTATCCCACTCAGTAGCAGTCACGACGATACTAATGTGATGGCTATGTTCAAGCTGACGGTTTGCAATTTGTTTGTGATATCCAGCTTTATCAAATCCGATGCAAATCTGTGCAGATAGCCATGTGCCGAAATATCACCACTGCGCCCGTGTGGCAAAGTATGTCTGAGCGGCGGCGGGGTAAAATTGTCGCCAAGCCTCGCGAAGATGGACCGGCACTTCAATAAGTGCGTCACATTCATGGTCTGCTTGCATACCCGATTGTTTAGCTCCCCAATGAATAGGCATTGCTGGGTCTGCAAGGGTTGCGTCTACCAGCTTTGTAACTGGAATGGCTCGGGATGACGAAGCATTGCGACTGAAGACACGATGAGTCATGAATTCGCTATGGATTGCCCGCCAATACTTGAGTTGGAAAGTGGTAATACGTTTGCCAGTCTCAGAAATTGAATCAGCAATGATTTTAGCTTCGATCATGGGGTCTCCTGATGTGCCAGTTTTGGTGCAGCGGCAAGCAGTGCGCCCCACCAGTAATCGTAGTAATCGCACTTGTCGTCGAAGGGCTTTAACGATGGGTGATTTCGGATTGCAGACGGCGGGTTGTGGAGCAAATCCATGACTTCTTTGCAGTCGTCGTTATTCAGGGGGTGGATACTCTTAGGAACGAGTTGCCAGCCCTCCGGTACAGTCTTACCTGCGTGCATGGCTTCGGCGCACGACCGACAGGTGATTGCCCGTTTATCCATGTCGTAGCACACCTTGCCGCACTTGCCACACAGGCCCATGTAGTTGCCGGGGGCGTAGCCGTATTGCCTCAGGTGGCCCCAACCGTTGGCGCCCTGCGCGCCAGCGGCACGGTAGAGTGGAATGTAGTCAGACGGGGGGGAGTTGCTTGGCCTGTAAATCAGCTTACTGACTGCCTGCGGCTGCGGATCGTCTAGGTTTCTCGCCCAAGCCACGGGTTCTTGTGCCTCCAGGGCCGCCAACTCAGTAAGCAGCCGCTCGACCTCAGCTCTCAACTCCTCCTCGCGCTCACCGCTAGTACTGATTGAGCGGCAAAGCTGGGGGCGGGGCTCACTAAGCTCGTCGCAAGTGAGACTTTCAGTCCAGTTGGCGCAAAGGAGGCCAATCGCGTCACAAATCAGCAGCATAGCTTTTTGGGTGTTAGCCAGCTCCTCTTCCAGCTTTTTGTAGTCGGTCATTTTTCAGTCTCCTCAGCGCAAACGAACTCTCTTGTCCGGAAGTTGGCACCGAGACTATCATTTGCGGCGCAATAGTCAGTAAAGGTGTCGTGGATCTTGTCTTGCGCGTTAGGCGGCTGGGATTCCACTAGAATTGCTGCCAATATGCTCATGGCCCTTTCCGTGTTGGCCAGCCGTGCCTCTAACTTTTCGTAGTCAGTCATTTCGTTCTCTCCGAATCTCTGGAAGGTCGGCAGTACGCCACCACCGTATTTTCCCCGTTGTCTATGACCTTCATCTCCGCCAGCGCGCGCCGGCATGCGGGTTCGGCTTCGGCGGTATCGGGGTCTCTTCGGCATCAAAAAGCCCACACTGTTGCGGAATGCCCACCTAACCACTGCTTCCAGCGGACGGCTTCGCCGTCGCGTTATTTCCGGCGTTGTGCGGCATTGTCGCCAGCAGCGCGTGAATCGCGTTGATGCTCACCGCCTTATCGGCGTCCGGTGCTGGCAGCAGGCGCATCGTTGCTTCCATCGTCCGCAGTTCCTGTTCGCTGTCGGCTCCGATCAGGCCAACCAGCGCGGAGCGCAGCAGGGCAATATCGGCCTCTGCCTTTCGCATCGGGTGGCGCTCGCAAACCTTGATGTGCTCGGTCAGTACCTCACTTCCAGCCGCCGGGGTGCCCTGCGGGTATTCGTGCCCGCAATAAACGCAGGTAAGTATTCGTCCGTTCATGTCTTTCTCCTTTGAAATGCCGCCCAACACGGCGGTCGATGTCGCGCTTCGCGCTGGACCTTCGGCAAGCTCCGCTTGCCTCGGCCCATCACCTAAGCGTTCTCTCGCGGCGCATGTACCGTGAGAAGTCCACCAGAAACACCGCTCTGCATCTCTTGCAGCGAGGTACACCTCGTCGGAAGCGCAAGGTGTCGCTGCCGCAAAACGGGCAGGGCTTCAGCCGGTCGCTGTCGTCAATCAGATGGTCCATGTCATTCCTCCGTATTTGGCGCCGAGGCATAACCCGGCGCTCGTTCGGACGTGCTGCGCACGCCGCACAGCTCTGCGTTGGGCGTCACACTTCGCGCGGAAGCACGCCGAACAGCCAGAACAAAATCCGCTCTTTCAGCGTGGCGTACCGCGCCTTGCCGATGCCGTTGATGAGCAGCAGGCCATCCGCCTTCTTGTGGGCGCGAATGTTCAGCGTGTCGAGTCGGTGCGCCATTTCTAGGAGCATGTGTTTTGCCTCCGCTTGCGGCGCGTCGTCGTCGTTGTAGGTCAGGCATCGTGCGATGCTGCGGGCTTTCAGCGTCAGTTTATTTGTGTCCATTCCAGTTTCCTTCGGGCGTTACGCCCAACTCATCATTCGTTCGGACCCACTGACGCGGGCCGCACAATTCAGCCGTTGTGCGGCAGGCGCTTGAACAGCACGCTGCTTCCATCGTTGCGCGCCCACGGCATGCACCTGTGGTCCTGCCGCGAAAAGTCCGTCTCCGGCTCGCATAGCCCGTCGTAGTCAGTCATTTTCCATTTCCCCGCGTCTGTCGTTGAAAACCCCAAGTCTATCTGACCGCTTATTCAAGTCGGACGAGATGAGAATACCCTGATGTTCTATCAACCTGCTACTGGTTTCTATCAACTTGCTACTGGTTTCTGTTGAATTGATAATAACCTGACGACTCTCAAGGGGGGGAGCCCCCGGCGGATTCATTGGCGATGCGCACCCCCCCCTTTCTCTGGTACTCAACTAACGCGTCGTGTTCTAAGGCCTGCCCGGCCTGTTCCCACAGGTAGACCTCAATGTACGTGAGGTAGATCGCCTGCGCGGCCGCTAGGATACAGCCCAGGCTAAGAGTGACGGTGAGCAAGTTCAGGTCAGTAAGGAAGCTCACCCACGTAGTTCCGTACAGGCCCCACGCCAGGGACATGTCGGGATCTCTGGCGCCCCCCTCAGTAAGCTGCGAGCGAGCCCCAGGGTTAGTCATCACAGTCGATATCCTCGTCGAGATCCTTGTCGGGCTCCTCGTCGGGTTCAAAATACGGGGCCAGCTCAGCATCGCCCTTTTCCCGGTACCGCTTCATGATAGCCGCCGCCACGTCCGCTGCAAGGGATCGCTTAGGAAACGTAGGAAACACGAACTCTTCCAAATAGGCCTGTCTTGAGTGTTCATCAGAAGCCATGACATTCTCCGTATTTAATGTTCAGAACCATTCTATCACTAAACCTACCCGCGGGTATATGTCCGGAGAAAGGCCCGCTCCCGGTCACCGCTCCCGGTTGGCACGCAACGATCTCCTCGTCTTAGCTGGCTTCTCAGATGGGGATGACCCCCCCGAAGGTTCCTGGCGCCGGAGGTAGGGACGGCGGAGGGTCTGGCTCCGGTATTGCGCGGACAGTAGCTGGCCCTTTAAGGTGAAGATGTCTTCAGGGTTACTAAAGGTCAAGGGGAGCCCAAATAGCCCCTCAGGGGGGCGACGATCATCGCCTACGATCTCCCCTACCCGCACTACCTTCCCCTCAAGCTCGAGGCGCCGTAGCCGCTTGTGGACGTTACGCGCCGTTATACCCAGGTGGCTCCCCAGCTGGCTAGCTGTCAGGGCCCCATGGCGCCTAAACGTATCCAGGAATTCGGTGTCTGTGGTGCCCATCCATTTCTCCCTTAGCTAGGCTGTTGCCAATTGACTGAGGGCTCCTCATGCCCGTACTGTTGGATAGCCCCTTCAATCTCCAAGAGACACCACCGGTAGTACAGGGCTTGCCGTCTCGCCTGGTAGGCGGCACTTAAGCTGTTGTGGTGCTCAATCAGCTCCTCAACATAGTCTAGCCGCCGCTGGAGCCCCCACAGCTGATATCGCTGTATCCAAGTCTTAATCATCTTCACAGTCTTCCCCTTTAATGGGAACATAGAAAAAAGGCCTCCCAGGGAACGCCTGTTGCGCCAAGTCAGAGTTGGGCAAGTAGTCGTAGGTTGCAGGCTGCAGCGCCAGGGGGTTGTCGAAGTATCGAACAAAGTACCCCCCGGGCTGTGGGCTGTATTTACTAACGTAGTCCGCGGGCAACATGACTGGATCGTAGTGGTCCAGAACAAATGTTGCCCGAGCCCCTCCAGTCGGGAGCCTATCAACTGATTTCAACTCAAGCACCAGCAGTAGCACCTTTGCTGCGTCGGTTTCAGGCATAGGGGGTTTCTCCAGGGGGGGTTGTGGGCCTAATTAACCGTGGGGCCCGTCGGCAGGATAATCTGGCCCAGATCGTAGGGCTCAGACGACAAAATGCATGATCCCTCCTCACACTCCGCCAGCCGCTTCTGGTTCTCTTCATGAGTCAGGATGTTGAAGTGAAAGGATGAGGGGCCCCCAGTAAGCTCATCCGGCTTCTCCTGATACCAAACGTATGTTCGTTTAGTCTGAAGAAACGAGGCGCTATCTTCAGGGGTGATGGTCAGCTCGTGGTTCTGGCCAAATTTATGCACAAGCACAGCCACGCAGGATTGCCAAAACACGCAGAGTTGGTCAACCTGCCCCAAAAAGCCCAACAGCTTCTGAGTTCGCTCCATGAGCTGCTCAGCCAGCTCCCGCAGCTCCTCAACGCTCAGCTCCTCCAGGTTGGGGGTAGTGCAGGCGGGGTCTTGACGGATATCGGGCATTAGAGTGGTCCTCCATTAAATGAACCCCCATTATATCGGATTATTAAATTTCAGGTATTAGTCACTTTCTCTGCCGCTAGGCAGTCATTTCCCCCTAAGTTCTCCGTGCCCCCGAGATGGGTAATATGGCCAACGCGAAATGAGCTTATTTACGGCATTTACGGCATTTACAGCATTTTCCTAGTTGGTCTCCAAAATTCAAAATTTTTTTTGAGAGACGAAAAAATTTTTACGAATTTACGCGTTTACGGCATTTTTCAGTTTCAAGATCGGAAGAGCACACGTCTGAACTCCAGTCACGTCAGTCAATC
>CALKWL010000217.1 GCA_938004235.1 uncultured Gammaproteobacteria bacterium | reverse complement strand
CCACCGAGATCTACACTCTTTCCCTACACGACGCTCTTCCGATCTATGATCATCCTCCATTGACGGTATGGCCGGCAGCCCCAGCGACACCCGCAACCCCGGCGAAGCGCCCCACACCACCTTATCCAGATGCGTCAACCGCTCCACTTCCTTCAAAAACACAGGCATTCCCGCCGCAGGCACCACCAGGCTCCCGTCCGCCTGCTTGTACATCATCACCAGCTCAATTAAATGAGCTTGCCCCACCCCGTTATTGCTCAAATCAAAATCCCCTGATAGGGCTGATTCTGCTTATCATACGCAAACGCCGCATCCAGATCAGCCCACGCCACCCGGAAATAAGCGCCCTTCGCCGCATTCGCACCCCGCCAATCCGGGTCATGTACCAAAAACTCCCGCGTATCATAATCAAACCCAACCACCACCATAAAATGAGACCACTTATAGCCAACATCCTGACGGCCCGGAATTAACGAGTATTTCACCAGCACAATCAGCGGCTTGCCTGCTTCCAGTTCATTCAGCACCCGCTCCAGCCGGTAATTACCCCGTACCCGCGCCATCGACAGCCCATACGCCCGCAGCCCCATAATTACCTGCCAGATGTGCGTACTCTTACTGCCCGGCTTTTGTTGGCACGCCACCGCCACCTGGTCCACCGTCGGCCGTTTATCCGTCGCGTAATGAATCAGCATCGCCGCACACGCAGGCCCACAGTCACCCGTAGACGCAGCGGCCGTATGATCGTCATCCGGGTTCTCCGGATCAGCCACCCACTGCGAGATATACGGCACAGCCAGCCGGATCACCCGCTCCTGTCGCTGGGCATGGTCCAATGCGCCCAGATACCGCACAAGCGCAGTCCGCGCCAATGCCTCCTGACGCTTATCATAAAACAGATCACCTATCACCTGATTAAAAACAGTCTCGTCAATCATAACGCAGCTCCCACCAGCATTTTAACCAGAAACCTTATACAGCACAACGCCCCACCCGTTCAGGTGAGGCGTCGGCCACATGAAATCCAACATATAGGGAATTCGTCTTGATATTCGCACTCCCTTGCAATTTATCCGTAGTTCTGCTGTCCGTCACCCCCTTGCTTGACTGTTGGTAAAACTATCGTACAGCGCTGTACGTGAACAAACTACCTAATCCCACCGGTCCAGGTGGTAGGTCATTATGCCGATGTCAGTTGTCACTTTAATAGTCGCGCCCCACTTTCTGCCGGCCGGCAACAGAATACCGCAGGCGCTTGCCTCTTCGTAGCCGCCAAGTTCCTTCGTCTTCGAGTAAGCCTCAATTGTCGCCCGAATGCCGTGAAACTCAGACCGCAAGATTGCCGGAAACAGCGCACTATCCTGATTATCCTTATCCTTTGCCCCGTCCAGAATAAAGATAACGCTCTTGCCTTGATGGAAGTACTCGCCATACCACATCGACGGTTGCAGGCAAACGGCCGTTACCTCACAAAATCCCGGCACCAGTCCCCAACGCCTCGGATACGAACCGCCCTGATACACATACCACGACACCGGGTTACGCTGCTCCTCATTGTCCCACTGCACAATAGGCGGCGCATCAGCATCCTCTGCCGTCACCAGTGCCGCGAAGTTATCCTTGCCGCCCATTACCATGTACTCGATCTTGACCGCTGTCGGCAAAATTTCATCCCGAAACTTACGCCACGTCATCGGCAATGTCGGCGCATCCATATCAGCAACCTTCGGCTTCCCGTTGCTTGTTTCCAGGTGAGAGAATACACCGCCCCCTGCTTTGTCGTCTTCATTGACAGCAGATGGCGTCCAAATCGCCTGTATCTCATCAAGACGAGCAAAGCGGCGTTTCAGTGATTCCGCCGCTCCCATCTGCTCAATTAGCTTTTCTGCCTGTGCCACGTTCCCGGCAGTGGGGACCACTTGCGGCCGTTGGTATTGTAACGGGTGCATCTTCTCCGCAAACCGTCGGTTAATCGCCTCATACGGCAACCCGTCAACAATATCATTCAACAGCGTCCCGATCATAGTACTGTTCACATGGCAAAATCCGGCGGGAGCCGTCGCTGCTGCCAGCCAAACAAGGTTTCTTTTTCGCTGCTTGCTTTTCACACTGTCTTGCTTTTCGTGCAGTTCCTTCAACCATTCGGCCACGCCCAACACCCGCTCAGAGGAATGAAGCGCGTCCGCACGCAGCAGCTTCACCGCCTGATTAACCGCCTCAACCGGAAACTTCTTCAAACTGGCGATCAGCGCCTTAAAGTCCTCTAGCTTCTCCGCCGATGCCTGCGCCGCTGTCTGAACACGAGAGTCCCATACAAGATGATCCAGGGGGATAACATGCATATGATGCCATTCGCCTGTTACCGGAGTTCCCCAAACATCATTTGACGAAACGAATGCACCATTCACCTTCGCCTTCTTGACAGCCCGTGCAACGGCCGTTACCGCCTTCTTGAAAAACGGCGGCGCGTTCTCTGCGTCCCACATAACCGGCACGGTGTCCCCGTCAGGCGAGATCGAAACCAGTCCGCCATAGGTATCCACAAACTTACGGCAGGCATGACACGTGTAATGCTGCCTGCCATCCTCCGGTACATTGGCAAGGAAAATGTCAAACAAATCCGGCGCATTCGTTGTAAACAATGCAGCTTCGTCACCCGCATTACGAGCAAATGCTACACCGATCCCTGCCGAAAACTTTTCGTAACCATCGTCACTTCTATCACTATTGATCGCTGTTACACTCATTGCTATCCCTTCCTTTTATTTCAAAACACCATTCAAAGCCCGCTTGTGCTTACCAATAGCCTGCCGCGAGATTTCGATCCCATGCTTTTCTGTGAGAATTTCGGCAACCTCTTGTTGGGTTGCCCTCGGTTGCATTTTATAGATTTCATACACCAATGCCCGTGTACCCGTTAACCGCTTTTCTCGACTGGAAACCGGTTGCACTGGTTTCGTCTTGGTTTCTCTTTTTGGTTGCGCCTTTGGTTTCTCTTTGGTTTCGCTTTTTACCTCAACAAGCTCACCATTTGCAACCGACACACCGCCAACGATAAACACGGGAGACAAGACAACGGCGATAGACCAGACGTAACGCAGCCAATCATTACCCAGCGATTCGCCTATTGGTTGCGCTGTCATCCGGCTCACAATATACGGGGCCAAGATCAACGGCATCAGCACAAAAAGGCCAATGATAAAACCAGTTAAAATCTTCCACTTGTGATCATAACTCTTGGAGTTATATGTCTTCTTCGGTTTCAGCTTCCCCCACGCATCCAGCATATAAGCAGCCGCTAAAACCTCAAGAAACCCCATACCAAATCCAGATATAAGATTGCCGTAATGCAATGCCTCGTTAACCCACTTCGGGATTTCCGATACATCTGCGCTGATAAACGCGCCGGCCCATCGCGGCATACTAACTACAATCGCCAGATCGGAAGAGCGTCGTGTAGGGAAAGAG
>CALKWL010000216.1 GCA_938004235.1 uncultured Gammaproteobacteria bacterium | reverse complement strand
AGATTGACTGACGTGACTGGAGTTCAGACGTGTGCTCTTCCGATCTGTTTGTCGCAGGCTCCAATGATCTGATCGAATGGCTGATCCAGGCCGCCCGCACCTACATCTACACCACCGCCATGCCCGCCGCGCTTGCCGAAGCCACCCGCGCCAGCCTGGGCTTGGTGGACAACGAAGCCTGGCGACGCGAACACCTGCGCGAACTGATTGCACACTTCAAAACCGGCGCGCAGCAACTCGGCTTGAATCTGATGCCTTCGGATACGCCGATTCAACCGATTTTGATTGGCGAAGCCAGCGAAGCCACACGCCTGAGCAATCAGCTATTCGAGTCCGGCATCCACGTCACCGCCATCCGCCCGCCCACGGTTCCCCAAGGCAGCGCCCGCCTGCGCGTGACCTTCAGCGCTGCGCACAGCCTGCACGATGTAGATGAGCTATTGCACCAGCTTGCGCGCATATTGGGATCGTTCCCACGCTCCGGCGTGGGAACGGCTCCAGCGGCGCGCTGAGCATGTAGCACGAAGCAGAAGCGTCGTCGAAGACGACATTCCCACGCTGGAGCGTGGGAACGATAAGCAGACCAACAACAGACATAAAAAAACCTCGGTCAGAACGTTTTATGGTTCCAACCGAGGTTTAGAATGATGGTAGCGGGGGCAGGATTTGAACCTACGACCTTCGGGTTATGAGCCCGACGAGCTACCGAGCTGCTCCACCCCGCAATCGATGTGGAGCATTATAGGCAGTGTTGTTTTTTTGTCAAGACAAATCTGAATAATTCCTTAGCGCCAAACGTACCAGCTTTATGTGTCGATATGGAGTAACCCAATGAACTTCGTCCGCTTCTTCGAGAGTCTGAGCCTGAACGATGTCCCCCTGGTCGGCGGCAAAAACGCCTCGCTGGGTGAAATGTTCCGCACGCTGCAACCCAGGGGCGTGAATGTGCCCAACGGTTTCGCCACCACCGCCGAGGCGTATTGGGCAGTGCTCGATCACAACGACCTGCACGAAAAGATGTTCACCCTGCTCGATGCGCTGGATATTGAAGACGTGGTGCGCCTGGCCGAAGTCGGCCAAACCATCCGCGACTGGCTCGCTCATGCCGAACTGCCGCCCGCCCTGATTGCCGACATCACCCAAGCCTATCGCCAGTTGTGCGACGAAGCCGGCAGCATCGTCGAAGTCGCCGTGCGCAGTTCCGCCACCGCCGAAGACCTGCCGAATGCCTCCTTCGCCGGGCAGCAGGAGACTTACCTCAACATTCGCGGCGAAGCCAGCCTGCTGGAAACCTGCAAGCGCGTGTATGCCTCGCTGTTCACCGACCGCGCCATTGCCTACCGCACCCATCAGGGCTTTGCGCATGACAAGGTCGCCCTGTCGATTGGCGTGCAGCGCATGGTGCGCTCCGACATGGCCTCCTCCGGCGTGATGTTCACCCTCGACACCGAATCCGGCTTTCGTGATGCCGTGCTGATTACCGCCGCCTGGGGTCTGGGTGAAAACGTGGTGCAAGGCGCGGTCAATCCGGATGAATTTCTGGTCTTCAAAACCACGCTGGACAGCGCACCGCGCCCGATTATCAAGCGCCAGCTCGGCAGCAAGGCCATGCGCATGATCTACACCCGCGATGCGCAGGCCGGGCGCTCCACGCGCAATATCGAAGTGCCGCCGGAAGAGCGCCAGCGCTTCTGCATCTCGGATGACGAAGTGCTCGCGCTGGCGCGTCAGGCGGTGATTATCGAAAACCACTATGGCCGCCCGATGGACATCGAATGGGCCAAAGACGGCCACAGCGGCGAGTTGTTCATCGTGCAGGCGCGCCCGGAAACCGTACAGGCGCGTGCCGACATCCATGTTTTCAAGCAGTACATCCTTGAACACACCGGCGAAGTTCTCGCCACCGGGCGCAGCGTGGGGCAGAAAATCGCCAGCGGCACCGCGCGCGTGATCCTGCACGCCAAGGACATGCGCCAGCTCCAGCCCGGCGAAGTGCTGATTACCGACATCACCGACCCGGACTGGGAGCCGGTGATGAAGCTCGCCTCCGCCATCGTCACCAATCGCGGCGGGCGCACCTGCCATGCGGCGATTATTGCGCGTGAACTGGGCATTCCTGCCGTGGTGGGCTGCGGCGATGCCAC
This sequence comes from uncultured Gammaproteobacteria bacterium, assembly GCA_938004235.1. GTDB lineage: Bacteria > Pseudomonadota > Gammaproteobacteria > Halothiobacillales > Halothiobacillaceae > Thiofaba. The sequence goes on along the minus strand of CALKWL010000216.1, from coordinate 3,446 downwards.
GCAAACGGTGCCGAATGGCTCGGAAATTACCGTGTCCTGCGCCGAAGGCGACGAAGCGCATGTGTACCGTGGCCGCCTGCCCTACCGCATTGATGAACAACACATCGACCCCAACGAAGCGCCGACCCGCACACATATTTATCTCAACGTCGCCCAGGCTGAATCTGCGTTTGAGTTTGGTCGCCTGCCCTCGGATGGCGTGGGGCTGGCGCGGCTGGAATTCATCATCATGCGCAGCATCCAGGCGCACCCCAACGCCCTGCTTTATCCGCACAAACTTGATCCCGCCACTATGGATGAAACTCTGGCCGCCATCACCGAACTGACCCACGGCTACGCGGATGGACGCGACTTCTTCGTCAAACGCCTCTCCGAAGGCGTGGGGCAAATCGCCGCCGCCTTCTACCCGCGCCCGGTCATCGTGCGTTTTTCCGACTTCAAATCTAACGAATACGCCACCCTGCTCGGCGGGCGCGACTTCGAGCCGGTTGAAGAAAACCCCATGATCGGCCTGCGCGGCGCATCACGTTACCACCACGCCGACTACGCCGAAGGCTTCGCCCTCGAATGCGAAGCCCTGCGCCGGGTGCGCGAAGACATGGGCTTGAGCAATGTCGCCCTGCTGCTGCCCTTCGTCCGCTCGGTCGGCGAAGCACGCCAAGTGATCGAACTCATGGCACAACACGGCCTGCGTCGCGGCGAGAATGGCCTGAAGATTTACATCATGTGCGAAATCCCCGCCAACGCCCTGCTCGCGGATGCGTTCCTCGAACTGTGTGACGGCTTCTCGATTGGCTCGAATGATTTAACCCAACTCACCCTCGGCGTGGATCGCGACTCCGGCCTGCTCACCGAATTCGACGAACGCGACCCCGCCGTGCTCAAACTGATCGAAATGGCGATTATCCGCTGCAAGGCACAAGGCAAATACATCGGCATCTGCGGCCAGGCCCCCTCCGACTTCCCGGAAATCACCCGCTTTTTGGTGGAACAAGATATTGATAGCTTGTCGCTGAACCCGGATAGTTTGCTAAGGATGCGGCAGGTGGTGCGGGCGCAGGAGAATGGGGAGTAAGGGCGCTTTTGGATGGGGGCTGCTATGCTTTGGCTTGCTGGTGTGCTCAGTCACCGATTGAGCCATGCTGGCGAAAAACTCAGGACGGTGTAGTTTGTTTTCTGGTTGTGCCTTGGTTGTTTTTTTTATTTTCGAAGAAAGCAATATGCTACATTACCACGAGATGTGGATATACACCTTTTCAGCAGAATATAGACACCTGACAAGGCGTCTATTAAAAATTAATAGTAGAATCAAATGGCAAATGGTCTTCTTGTTCGAGTAGCAATTGATTCAACTTCTGGCGGTTGGGTTGGCCCCTGCAATAATAGCGGTGGATTTTGTTATGTTCCAATGGGTGATTCATCAACACTAACCACCGCATATAACACTTCGTATAAACCTTATGAAATTGCAGTTAACGAATTTCTTCCAATCAATGCTCATCCTGCCACCCGTTGGCCCTCACAGTTGCCGAGTGCGGGGCACTTTGACCCCGACTTTTACAATCTAAGTTTTGGTGATGCAAATCGGCGTGGAGCACGAATTCACAATAATTTAGATATTGGTGATTTTATTGTGTTTTATGCGGGACTTCGTTCAATTCATACTGGAAAACTTTGTTACTCAATCATTGGCTTTTATGAGATTGAGCAACTTTTATTTGCAAAAAACGTACCGATTAATGAATGGCATCGCAATGAGCATACGCGCCCAAAGGGTTGCCTCAATCCTGATCCTAATGAAATTGTTGTCTTTGCCAAACCTGGCAAATCGGGTCGTCTCCTTAGTCATATCCCAATTGGCAGCTATTTCAACCGTGCCTATCGTATTCAACCTGAAATTCTTGAAGAATGGGGCGGTTTAGATGTTAAAGGTGGTTATATTCAACGCAGCATATTTTTGCCAGCGTTCTTAAATGGGGATAGGTTCCTACAATGGTTTCAAAGACAAAATCCTCAATTTATTCAATTTAACAATCCATAGTATGGAATTCGGTGTAAATCACAAGAAGAACCAATGGGGGCCAGACTCACTGCCATTAAGTTAAGTATTTTGATTGCTGATGCGGCACGGTTAGTTATGGGCAAAGCATTATTCCTTGCCGCACAGGGTTATAGCCCCCCGCCCCAGAGACAGGGGGCAGACCACGATTAACCCTTGAAAACGACAGAAATAAGGTAAAAACATGCCATCAATTTCAATGTTTTACGGCCTGATTATTTACATGTACTTCATGGACAATAAGCAACACAAGCTGCCGCATATCCATGTCAAGTACCAAGATGATGAAGTCATCGTACAAATCCCGGACGGTACTGTGCTTGAAGGAAGCATTCCAATTTCAAAGATGAAATTGCTTCAAGCCTGGATTGAGTTGCACAGGGAAGAACTCCTTGCGGATTGGGCGCTCGCCGTCTCTGGCGAACAACCCTACAAAATTGAACCCTTGAGATAATCGACATGAATCCAAGAGTAAAAAGTGTTTTCGCAACAGACGATTACCAGCTAAAAATAAATTTTAATAACGGTGAGCACGGAGTTTACGACTGCACGCCCCTGTTAAATTTTGGAGTATTCAAAGAATTAGTAGACATACGCTACTTCAAGCAGGCAAAAGCCCTTGATGGAACGGTATCTTGGCCGCATAAGCAAGATATTTGCCCTGATACGCTATATCTGGATTCAATTAAAAATATTGAGCAAAGCATTTAATTCAAATCACCAATCGATTCTCACCCTATTGATTTAGCACATCAGAGGTCTGGCCTATATTTCCTCGCTCCCAATACTTTCATCATTACCAAGGTATCAATCAATGACAAAATTTTCCGGAATTGTTTTCGGCACCTGCTTGTTAGCATTTCTCCCGACCGCCGCCGTTGCCGAAAACCCAACCACCTTGAGTTGGTGCAAAGCTGCCACCGTCACGGGTACTCTCAAGAAAGGAACTACACAGCACCCGAATGGAAGCAAACTTGTCTTCCATTACATTGCATTGAAGCAACCCATAACAATTGCTGCGGGCGAGTGTGAAGGGGCAAACCTGGATAGAACAACAACAAAGGAAGTCCAGGTTAAGGAAGATCCAAAATTAATCGGAAAGTTAGTCGAGAAAACCGTTACGGTTTCTGGCGAGTTGACATCTCCGGAAAACGCTTATGACGTTCTCTCCGTAATCCTGTATCCGCCGATTACAATCAAGGCGGAATGACCACTAACAATAACAAATCGTTCGAGGCAACCTGCGCGAGAAACCCAAAGAAAACGAGGTCAGGTTTTTCGTTATATCATTCAAGTATTCACATTATGGCGACCTCCCAAACCACCATGGATTACCTGTCGCGTACCGGAAGATTGCGCGGTTTTTTGACAAAGCACTCAGGGTGCT
>CALKWL010000215.1 GCA_938004235.1 uncultured Gammaproteobacteria bacterium | reverse complement strand
GTCGGCGGGTCGAGAAGGCCCTGGTGGCGGTGGTGGCCGAGGCGTATGTGAACGGAGTATCGACGCGGCGGATGGAGAAGCTGGTGGAAGCACTGGGCATCAAATCGCTGTCGAAGTCCCAGGTATCCGAGATGGCTCGCGAGCTGGACCAGGTGGTGGCGGATTTCCGCAGCCGACCGCTGCCTGGCGGCTATACATACGTGTGGGTGGACGCTCTGGCCGTGCGCTGTCGCGAAGGCGGCCGGGTAGTCAACGTGTGCGTGATGATAGCGACCGGCGTCAGCAACGACGGGCATCGCCAGATACTTGGCCTGGATGTGTCGACCAGCGAGGACGAGGCGTCCTGGACGGACTTTCTGCGTGGCTTGAAGGGCCGCGGGCTGTCCGGCGTGAAGCTGGTGATATCGGACGCCCATAAGGGCTTGAAGGCCGCCATCGCGTCCGAAATACCGGGCGCGTCGTGGCAGCGGTGCCGCACGCACTTTGCCCGCAATATGCTTTGCAAGGTCCCGAAAAAGGCCCAAGACTTTGTGGCCGCGGCCCTGCGCACGGTTTTTGACCAGCCGGGCAAGAAAGAAGTCCACGAGGCTCTGCATCACCTGGTCGGCCAGCTCGACCGCTTCCCCGATGCGGCGGCTTTGCTGGAAGATGCTGCTGACGACATCCTGGCGTTTGCAAACTTTCCCAGAGGCCACTGGAAGCAGATCTGGTCCAACAATCCGCAGGAGCGCCTGAACAAGGAAATCCGCCGCAGGACTGACGTAGTGGGTATTTTCCCCAACCGTGAGTCCATCATCCGGCTGATCGGCGCCGTCCTGTGTGCGTATTCCGACGATTCTGATCACCGATTCCGGGCGAAGCTGATCGCCGATTCCGACGATTCTGATCACCGATTCCACTCGAAGCTGATCACTTTCCGGAGCGTAGCGACGATGCGGCCACCTGGTGTCTTCGTAGCCTGAAAAAATCAATGAGCTAAGCGCCGGATTTTTTACCGACGACGATAACACTTGAGCATTGTAAGCCGGCCATCGGAAATTGATCCACTTGGCATTCCCGTCGGCCACCAATAATTGATCCACTTCAGGGCGGAGCCCGTTGTGGCCGTCCGGCAGCGCAGCTTGGCGGCCTGGGGCCGGTTCCTGTCCTATTCATCGTCGTTTCCCCGTTTCTTGCGCAGTGACGGTCCCTTCAGTTCGATGCGGTGTGCCCGGTTCACCAGGCGATCCAGGATGGCATCGGCTATGGTCGGGTCGCCGATGGTGTCGTGCCAGTTGGCGACGGGCACCTGACTGGTCACGATGGTGGCCTTCAGGCCGTTCCGGTCTTCGATTACTTCAAGCATGTCATGGCGTTCCTGTTCGCCCATCGGGGCCAGGCCCCAGTCGTCCAGTATCAGCAGGTCGGTCCTGGCCATGCGGGCCAGTTCACGGACGTATGAGCCGTCGCCCCGCGCAAGCGTCAGGTTGTGCAGCAGGCGCGGCACCCGCACATAAAGGGCCGTATAACCCTCGCGGCAAGCCTGGTGTGCCAGTGCGCAGGCCAGCCACGTCTTGCCCAGACCGGTCGCGCCCGTTATCAGCACGGCTTCGTGGTTCTTCACCCACTGGCATGTGGTCAGGCGTTGCATCACCGACCGGTCAAGCCCGCGCGGATGGCGGTAGTCCACATCTTCCAGGCAGGCTGGCTCCCGTAGCTTTGCCCCCTTCAGCCGGTTCGTAAGCCGCCTGTCCTGCCGATCCGTCCACTCCCGGTCCACAAAGATGCCAAAGCGTTCGTCAAAGGACAGTTCATCGGGGCCACGGGCCTGTTCCAGATATGTGTGGAAGGCCGCAGCAAGCCCGTACAGCTTCATGGCCGTCAGTTTGTCGTGGGTCTCTTCGTTAAGCATCTCGTTCTCCTACTTGTAATACCCGGGACCACGGATGTTTGCGTGGTTCACCGGGGCCGATGTTTTTTTCACCTGTTCCGCATCCGGCAACGGCTGTCCGTCCATGCCGGACTTCAGCATCGACTTGATGCTTTTGTAGCTGTATGCACCCAGCGCCACAGCCCGGCCGCACGCCGCTTCTACCCGGTCTTTCCCGTACGTTCGCCCCAGGCGCAGTATCCCCAGGCACGACCGGTATCCCTGCTCCGGATGGTCACGCCGGGACATGATTACTTCCGCCACTCGGGCGGTGTTCGGACCCGTATCCGACGCCCAAGACATAATCCGCGTCGGTGTCCACTCCGCATAGTCACGATGGTCCTTCGGCATGTGCTCGGGTTCTGTCGTAAAACCGCGCTCCACGCGCCGCCCGTGTGCACAGACCCGACGAGCCTTGAAAAACACCTCTACCGTCGTCTGCGTCACGCGTACGTCCACCTGCTCGTGCACAAGCTGGTACGGCACGCTGTACAGGTGCTTCTCCACTTCCACGTGATAGTCGATGTTTACCTTGCACCGGCGCCATTCAGCGTATTCATAACGCGTCGGCGGCAGCGCCTTCAGTGCTGGCCTGTCCAGCGTTTCCCACAGTTCCAGCCGACTGCCCTCCATCTTCTGGAATGGCGCTGCATTCAGGTCCGCCAGGCACTGCAGGATTGCCTCGTTTGCCTCTTCAAGGCTGAAAAATCGGTGGTTGCGTAGCCGCGCAAGTATCCTTCGCTGCGCCAGTAACACCGCACCTTCCACCTTCGCCTTGTCCTTCGGCTTCCGCACTCGCGCCGGCAGTATCGCTGTCGCGTAGTAACGTGCCATGTCCAGATACGTTGCATGTAAGTCAGGCTCGTAACGATCCGCTGCCGTTACCGCCGTCCTCGTGTTGTCTGGCACTGTCAGCGCAGGTACGCCCCCAAAATGCTCGTACATGTGGATGTGGCATTGGATCCAGTCCCGCAAACCCTGCGTCGCCGCAGCCTCCGCGTATGTGTAGTTGCTGGCGCCAAGCACACCCACAAACAGTTCTACGCGACTCTCTTCACCAGTCTCCGGATCCGTTATCATCAGGCCGTCGCCAGACCAATCCACAAATGCCTTCTCACCAGCCAGGTGTACCTGGCGCATCGATACCTCCAGCCGGCCGCTGAATTCCTGGTACAAATCACAGAAACGACTGTACTGATAACCGTCTTCCGGGTGGTCCGCTTTGTACTCCTGCCACAAAAGCATCAGCGTCATGTGCTTCCGATGCAGCTCTCGATGTATGTACGACCAGTCCGGTGTCACAAGCGCGCTCCGAGCGCACGGATCCGGCGGATACAGACGTGCCTCAAGCTGTCCGTCGTCAATTCCATCCGGCAGCGGCCACGTCAGGCCCGCCGCAACCACCCGTCCAAGAAGGTCCCCGACCGTCGTTGGCGAGACGCCCACCACCAAAGCAATCGACCTGTAACTCATCCCTTCTGCGTGCAGACGCATGATCTCCCTGATTTTTCGCATCTCGATCCTTTTCCCGGGCATTGCAGACTCCTTCAGTCCTTTTGACCAAAGGCTCTGGTATCACCCATAACTGTGCTGCGTCCATCAGGTGACCGACTTCGTCGGAATCAGTGTCCAGATTCGTCGGAATCGGTGATCAGTTTCGTCGGAATCCGTGTCCAGATTCATCGGAATCGCTGTCCAGCTTCAATCGGAATCCGTGTCCAGATTCGTTCGGAATCAGTGTTCAGTTTGCCTCGGAATACGCAACGCGAGCTTTTCCTTCATTGATTGTGCTCAGAAGGTGCTTGAGGAGTTCGGCTGGAAAAAGCCGATGCACTACAAGGAAATCACCGAGAAGGCGTTGGAAAAAGGATGGTTGGTGACGAGCGGAAAAACGCCGGAAGCCTCCATGTACGCCCAGGTGATCACCGAGATCAAGCGCCAGCAGAAACGCGGTGAGCGGCCCCGCTTCGTTCAGCACGGCCGTGGCTATATCGGTCTGAGCCAATGGATGGGACGCGGTCTCGCATTCCAAATCGAGCAGCACAACCACCAGGTTCGAAAAGCGCTGCGTGAGCGCCTGCTGGCCATGAAGCCCGGCGAGTTCGAGGAACTCATCTCGCAGTTGCTGGCGGAGATGGGCTTCGAGATGGTCGAGGTAACCAAACTCAGCGGCGACGGCGGCATCGATGTCCGGGGCACCCTGGTGGTCGGTGACGTAGTCCGCATCAAGATGGCCGTCCAGGTCAAGAAGTGGAAGCTCAAAAACAACATCCTGGCCCCGGTGGTTCAGCAGGTGCGCGGCAGCCTCGGAGCACACGAGCAAGGGCTGATTATAACCACCAGCGACTTCAGTGCCGGAGCCATCAAGGAAGCGGCTCAGCCCGACAAGACTCCAATCGCCCTGATGAACGGTGAACAACTCGTGATGCTGTTGATGGAACACGGCATCGGCGTCCATCGCTCCACACCGGATCTTTTCGAGATCGATGAGGAGTTTACGATTGCTGAAAAAGAGAACGAAATTGAAAACAAGGGGCTGAAATGAAAAGTAGACTGAAAAACCTTTACAAATACCTGATTGAAAACAGGAAACACGAAGTCAAAGGTTGGCATGATGCCTATCGTGAGTTTTACGGTCAGGTCGGGCAAATCCGTGAGCGCATCAAATCGGGAGAAGGCCTGTCTCAAACTGATGAGGCTTTCCTGAAGCAGCTCCTCTATGAAAAAAGTAACGGGATCGCTTCTCGCGGCCAGTCTGTTTTAAGCAACGAAAACTTTCAGGCTTTCGTCAAAAACAAGGATTTCATATCCGCGCTGGAACAATTCATCCTGACTCCCAACAAAGAGAACTTCCGGAAATTTGACGATGCGTGGTCTGCCCAAGGCAAGTCCAACAATCCGGTTCTTGTCAATCGTGTGGCGGCAGCCTGCACGCTCGAAGTTTCCACTACCGTTGATTCCGGTAAGTTTAATCAGGTCTTTAGCTGGCTTATTCGTGAAGGAATTATCCCGGCATATCCGACCGAAGAGGATCAAGATTGGTATTCAAAAAACATTTTCCTGCTGAAGATCATCAAAGATAAGTTCAGTGATGAGCTTCGGGACAATAAAACGGACGAGTTTTATCTGAGTCAGTTTGTTTGGGTGCTCTACGAGAATCTGTCCAATCCATTCAGCCTGAAAAAGCAGATCGTTAAATACGGTGCTCCCGGAACAGGGAAAACATACCAAGCTCGCCAACAGACCTCGCTGCTGTTTGATATCTGGAAAGAAGAGTTTGCTCCAAACAGCGCTCTCACACATGCAAGCCAGATTGAGCTGGTACAGTTTCATCCTTCTTTCAGTTATGAAGACTTCATGGAAGGCTTGCGCCCGGTTCTGGATGGTAATGGAACCGCTCAGCTGACGTTGCAAAATGGTGTTTTTAAGGAATTCTGCCGAAACGCCGGACA
>CALKWL010000214.1 GCA_938004235.1 uncultured Gammaproteobacteria bacterium | reverse complement strand
GATCCTGCGACCCCCGATATCTACACTCTTTCCCTACACGACGCTCTTCCGATCTGCGGCGCGCTTTGCCGCCAAGCTTGGCTTCAAGCTGCATGAAGATACCGAGCGTCCCATTGCCGAGCTTTCATCCCTGCTGGCAGGTATTCCCCCGGCGCGGCTTTTGGATGAGTGCGTCAAGCTGTTCCATACCGGTCATGGCGCGGCGTCGTTGAATGAGCTGGTGCGTCTTGATCTGCTGCGCTGGCTGCTGCCCCCGCTGCACGAGGTGCTGAGCGAGGTCGAAGACGACGGCGCCGCCTGGGCGTTTCTGTATGCTGCGCTGAGCAATACTGACCGCCGTGTGGCTGAAGGCTTGCCTTTATCCACCGCCTTCCTGTTTGCCGCCTTGTTGTGGCCGGTGGCAGTGATGCACGCGCAGGCGCATGCTCATGCCGGGCAGCCGGAAGCCATGCTGTTCCAGCAGGCGGGCGATGAGGTGATGCAGCTGATTCAGCCGCATATTGCCATTCCGCGGCATTTGCAGCTCCTGATTCGCGAGATCTGGGAAATGCAGGTGCGCTTTGTGGTGCATCAGGGACGAGGCGTGGCCAGCCTGCATGGTCACCCGCGATTCCGGGCGGCGTATGACTTTTTGTTGCTGCGCGCCCAGTCGGGCGAGCCGCAGGCCGTGGAGGACGCTGCATGGTGGCAGGCCTTTGTCGAGTCCGGTGCGGATGATGCCCCCGGCCTGGGCGGAAGCGACAAGGGACGCAGCAAGCGCCGCCGCTCTTCGCGTCGGCGCAAGGGCGCAGACTCCGCAGAGGCGCTGGTTGCAAATGAAGCCACAGAAGCGAACGCTGAAGGCGAGCACGAGCACGAGCACGAGCACGAGCACGAGCACGAGCACGAGCACGAGCACGAGCAGGAGCAGGAGCAGGAGCAGGAGCAGGAGCAGGAGGCTGTTTTGTCCGGGGAGCAGACCCCGTTTGCAACCGATGCCGGGTTGCGGGAGCCTGTGCAGGAGGTCGTGCAAGTCGTCACTGACGCATCCACCCCGGGTGTTGCTGAGGACGCTGTCGATGAAGCGCAGCAGGCGGAGCTCTTCGTAGCACCTGAAACTGAACCCGCCGCGGGCGATGCACATGACACTCATGCGGCTGGTGTCGAACCGGCGGCGCTTGTGCCCCTCGCCGTGGCGGATGGCGAGATCAGCGAAAGTGCAGCATTGGCGTCGTCTGCGGCAGCGCAAGAAGAACCGCCATGCCCGCCGCCCGCGACCTGAACCAAAGCCCGGCGCGCGCCTACGTCGGCCTGGGCAGCAATCTTGACGACCCGATCGCGCAGGTCGAGCGCGCCATGGCGGCGCTCGACGGCTTGCCGCACAGCCGGGTGCGGGCGCGCTCGCGCCTGTATCTCAGCCCCCCCATGGGGCCGAGCGATCAGCCGGATTATGTGAACGCCGTGGCAGAGCTGGAAACCCGGCTTGCGCCACTGGCGCTGCTTGAGGCGCTGCATGAGATCGAGCAGGCGCAGGGACGGGTGCGTACCCGACATTGGGGTGAGCGCGTCATTGATCTTGATCTGTTGCTGTATGCTGAGCTGCGTCTGGATAGCGCCGCTTTGCAGCTTCCGCATCCCGGCATCGCCGCGCGGGCGTTTGTGTTGCGGCCGCTGGCTGAACTGGCGCCCGAGGTGCAAATTCCCGGTCAGGGAGCTTTGGCGGATTTGCTGGCGGCGCGAGCGGCGGATGTGTGTAAATTAATCGACGAGGAGCAATCGACCAGAGGTAAGAGATGAGTAACGCACCACGCCCGGTTTCCATCACCACGCTGGCCGCAATGAAAACGCGCGGCGAGCGTATCACCTGTCTGACCGCCTACGATGCCGCCGTGGCGCGGCTATTGGGTGAAGCCGGGGTAGAGCTCATTCTGGTCGGCGATTCCTTGGGTATGGTCGTGCAGGGGCATGACACCACCTTGCCGGTCACGCTAGATGAGATGATCTATCACAGCCGCTGCGTGGCGCGCGGCATGGCGCAGGCTGGCGGGCGCAAGCCGCTGTTGCTGGTTGACCTGCCCTTCATGAGCTATGCCAATGTCGATCAGGCTTTGCACAGCGCCGCGCGTCTGATGAAAGAAGGCGGTGCGCAGATGGTCAAACTGGAGGGCGGCGCAGCTCAGGCAGCAACAGTTCAGGCACTGGCCGCGCAGGGAATCCCGGTGTGCGCTCACCTTGGACTGACGCCGCAGTCGGTGCACAAACTCGGCGGATACAAGGTACAGGGGCGCGAGGCGCAGGCCGCGGAAACCTTGCTGCGTGATGCCGAGGCTCTGCAAGCCGCCGGGGCGGATCTGCTGATTTTGGAGTGTATTCCCAGCACGCTGGCCGGACGGGTTCAGGCCGTGCTGAGCATCCCGGTCATCGGCATTGGCGCCGGCGCAGCCTGCGACGGACAAGTCCTGGTCAGCACCGATGTCCTGGGTTTGAGCGCCCAGATCCCGCGTTTTGCGTTGGACTATACGCAGCAGCACGGCGCCGCGCGTCAGGCAATTGCCGCGTTTGTTGATGATGTGCGCACCGGGCGTTTTCCACAGGCGGCGCAGTGTTTTTAGCGATTGATGCAGCCTGGGGCTGATTTCATGTGAGAACCCGGCACGGGCTAGATGACCGGCCGCCGGGCTTCAGTGTCATCGAATGCTACAGCGAGCGCCTAGCCGAGGCGGGTGTTGAACCCTCCGTCGGAAGCAAGGGCGACAGCTACGACAATGCACTGGCGGAGACGATCAACGGGCTGTACAAGGCCGAACCCATCCATCGGCGCGGCCCATGGAAAACGCGGGAATCCCTGGAGCTGGCCACGCTGGAATGGGTGGCATGGTTCAATCACCACCGCCTGCTTGAACCCATTGGCTATATCCCACCCGCTGAAGCTGAGGCAAACGACTACAGGCAACTTGCCGAGAGCGCTGAATTGTCAGTGTGTACCTGAACCCAATAGCCTCCGCGAAAACCGGGGCGGTTCATTCCCACGCTGGAGCGTGGAAACGATCAAAATTATCTGGGACAACAGTGAGCCTGACCTCATTGGTCTCAGCAGTTTGGTAGGGCGCATTAGCGCAGCGTAATGCGCCGAATGAGAGTCGACGCTACACCCGGCGGAATACCTTGCGCTATTCCGCCCTACGCGGGCTATGCAGGCCAGAGGGTGTGGCAGACAAAAGGCCTCGATTCGTTTGTGTAGGAAACTTATGCTCAAGCTGAGCTTGACATCTATGTACCCATCTACTCTCCGATTGAACTAAAACGGTGGAAGACCAGATCCTCTCTCGACGTTTACACCCAAGCACCACACTGGGCCTTGTTCGGTGATGCCTTTGATAGACATTTTACGATTCCAACCCGGGAGCGCAGTGGTTGGAACTTTCCACTCTCCTTCGAAGATATGATCGCCATCCACGTCAGTCATATCGACGATTTTACTGTCGTTAATATATGCACTAACTAAGCTGGCACCATCTGGAAACTCCGCGCCAAACGTGACAGTTTCACCCGGCTTGACAAAGGATGGAGTAACCCAACACTTCGCCGCGATCTTCGAGCATGAACCAACTTTTTCAGTGGGGTAGAAAGGATCCAAAACAAGACCAACCTCGATCCCAACGACACCTATACCACTAGCACCTTGCTGGTACTGACCATCGAATCCTAGGGTGACATCAACTGGCACGGTGGAGTTCACGGGAACGGACACAGTTTTGGAATCCTTCAAGGCGCCGTCATCCCATATCTCGAAAATGACATTGTCTAATCCACCACCGTCATCGCTGTCACCTGTAACCATACCCTTGATGTTGACCCAAACCCTAGTGCAGCTTTGATCACGAGAAGTGATTTGCTCTCCAGTTACAATGAAGTTCGAGCCGGTAGCCATGGGTAGTGCGGACTCCTTTCCGCCATAGTTGCTAGCCATGACAGAGGATGAGGCCATTATCACGCCCAGAGAAACAAGCAATCGTGTCAATTTCAATTTAAAGCATCTACCCGGTTTTTTAATCCGTTTCATGTTTCACCCCTGCAAAAAAATCACAAGAACCAAGATATGCCCCGTCAGACCGCTCCAGTCGGGTGCTGAGGCACGATACGCTGGAATGTAATTGCCTTAGAGTAGTTACACCAAGCCAATTTCGTATAGCGCATGGCGCAGACTATGGCAAGTTTATAAATTAACCTTGCCTTGTTCTCGATTTTTCCTGTTGGGGTGGCAAGTTCGCGGCAGTGCTTTCAAGACGCTCGGCGAGCCACACTTTGATGATGGATGGGCGGGTTACGCTTAGCCTTGCCGCTTCTTGAGCCAATGAGTCGATCATCCATGTTGGAAAATCGACATTGACACGCTTTTACGCGAGCAAAGTGCGCTTTGCCTTGGATAAGTCCAGAGCGTCGATGATGTCGGCGCCTTCATCAAACTGCTTGTCGAGTGTTTCGGCGTTCATGGTGTCAAATCACCTTCGAAAACCGTTGCGCCTTATCCCCGCCCAAATAGCCATCGAACGGCATACACACATTACGGATCAGCAGGCGGCCACGCGGCAGGACGCGGATGTGGTGGTTGTCCATTTCGATCAGGCCGTCGGCGATCATCGGTTGCAGGCGGGGCAGGCTTTCGGCGAAGTAGTCGCTGAAGTTGATGCCGTGCTCAAGGCTGAATTGAGCGTAATCGAGGCTGAATTGGCAGATAAGCTGCATGATGACGGCGCGGCGGATTTCGTCATCCCTGGTCATGCACAGGCCGCGTTCGATGGGCAGGCGGCCTTCATTCAGTGCGGCGGCGTAGGGTTCCATCTCTTTGACGTTCTGACTGGTGCAGCCTGCCACTTGGCTGATGGAGGACACGCCGAAGGCCAAAAGGTCGCATTCGGCGTGGGTGGTGTAGCCCTGAAAATTGCGGTGCAGGCTGCCTAGTCTCTGCGCGACGGCCAGGCTGTCGTTGGGCAGGGCGAAGTGATCCATGCCGATGAAGACGTAGCCGGCGGCGGTGAGGTGTTCGATGCTGGCTTGCAGGATGGCGAGTTTTTGCGCCGGGGCGGGCATGTCGGCTTCATTGATGCGGCGTTGCGGTTTGAAACGGGTGGGCAGGTGGGCGTAGTTGAACATCGACAGGCGATTCGGGCGGGTTTCCAGTACGCGATCCAGGGTTTTGAGGAAGCTGTCCACGGTTTGCAGCGGCAGGCCGTAGATCAGGTCCATGCTGACCGAGTGGAAGCCTTCGGCACGGGCGGCATCGAGCACGGCGAAGGTTTCTTCGGCGGACTGGATGCGGTTGACGGCTTTTTGCACGGCGGGGTCGAAGTCTTGCACGCCAAGGCTGATGCGGTTGAAGCCGAGTTGGCGCAGCAGTTTGATGCCGGCTGCATCGGCTTCGCGCGGGTCGATTTCGATGGAGTATTCGCCGGTGTCGTCGTCGCGCAGGGTGAAATGGCGGTGCGTGCTGTCCATCAGGCGGGTCATTTCGGCGTGGTTGAGGAAGGTGGGCGTGCCGCCGCCCCAGTGCAGTTGGTCGACGATGCGATCCTTGCTGACTTCGCGCGCCACCAGGTCCATTTCCTTTTCGAGCAGGGTCAAATAAGGCTCGGAGCGCGAGCGGTCTTTGGTGACGATCTTGTTGCAGGCGCAGTAGTAGCAGACGGTGTCGCAAAACGGGATGTGGAAGTAGAGCGAGATGGCGCCGCCCGTGACATGCGCTTGGGTCTGGCTTCGGGCGAGCGCTTCGCGGTATTGCGCTTCGCCGAACTGGTCGGTGAATTGCACGGCGGTGGGGTAGGAGGTGTAGCGCGGGCCGGCGGTGTCGTAGCGTTGGATCAGTTCAGCGTCGAAAATGAGGTCTTGGTTCATGGAGGTGGTCGTTGTATTTGAAAAAGGGATGGTGGCGATACTAGCTACAGATCGGAAGAGCGTCGTGTAGGGAAAGAGTGTAGATCTCGGTGGTCG
>CALKWL010000213.1 GCA_938004235.1 uncultured Gammaproteobacteria bacterium | reverse complement strand
ATTGACTGACGTGACTGGAGTTCAGACGTGTGCTCTTCCGATCTGGCAAAAAATAGCATCAGCAGGCTAAAAATCGTGCTGCGCGTATACGCATGGTTTTGCAATGCTCCGCTGAATTTAAGGATCATGTAATTTGCGCCGAGCACGCAATAGCCGGCAATCACGCCGAGCACGACCATCAGGCTAAAGGCGGAAAACCAGTCGAAGATTCCTCCAATAAACAATCCGTTTTCAATCTTCATGCCGGCCAGCAAACCGCCGAGGGCAAAACCTTGCGCAATCACGGCAAGCAGACTCCCCAGGCCGAACGCTGTCCCCCAAAGTTTTTTGCGTGAGGATAAGGCGTAAAACTCGAATGAAACGCCGCGCAGTATAAATCCGAGCAACATTAGCGTGATCGGAATATAAAGCCCGTGCAATACCGTGCCGTAGACCAGGGGAAACGCGCCAAACAATGTGCCGCCAACGATCACCAGCCAGGTTTCGTTGGCATCCCAGATGCTGCCTATGCTGCGCATCATGGCGCCGCGGTAGTGTTCGCTTGGCGCCGCGAGCGAGAGTATGCCCATACCCAGGTCAAAACCATCCAGTACGACATAGAACACCAGAAATAGGCCGATAATGGCAAACCAGGCCGTGGCCAGAAGATGGTGGGTGCTATCCAGTATGATCGCGTCCATCAATAACCGCCGTCATTCATCGAGGACATGGGCGTAGTCTTGTTTTTATGGTATCGCGGCGGTGATTCATAGGCGGGGCCTTTGCGCAATACATGGCGCATGAAATAAAACGCGGCAATACCTATCGCCAGGTAAAACACGAAAAACGAGAATAAAGACCATTGCACAGCGGCCAGGGGGAGTGCGGAAACACCGTGTTCCGTGCGCATCATGCCGTAAACAATCCAGGGCTGGCGGCCAATTTCACGCACCATCCAACCCATTTCTACGGCAATGTAAGCGGCAGGAATGGCGAGAATCCATCCGCGAAGCAGCCATGGGTTTTGGTTGATATTCTCCGCCGTCATGCGCTGCTTTTGACGCCAGAAAAGCCATGCTGTCCATAAAGCCATAAGCGCCATAAATACCCCGGCGGCCACCATGATGCGGAAGGCATAAAACGGAATCCAGACGGGAGGTTGGTCTTCGCGTTTGAAGTCACGCAGGCCGACGACGGCGCCGGTGAGTGAATGTGTGACAATCAGACTCAGTGCATTGGGAATCGACCACTCCCACAGGTTGCGTTGATTTTCAGGATCAGGAATGGCTAAAACCGCCCAAGGAGCGCCTTCGCCGGCGGGGTTGGTTTCCCAGTGCGCTTCAATTGCAGCGAGTTTTGCCGGCTGGGTATCCGCCAAGGCACCGCCAGCCGAATCGCCGATCAAAATTTGGACGGGAGCGACCAGAATGAGTGCAAGTACCGAAGTTTTGAAAGCGGGAAGAAAAAACTTGGTTTCACGCTGTTTGAGAAGGTAATACGCGCTGATTCCGGCAACCACCACCAGGCTCAATTCGATGCAGGCGATGAACATATGCCAGAACGCATGGCCGAGATCAGGGTTGAATATGGCTGCAAGATAGTCGGTAATAACAAATTTTCCGTTCACGTATTCGACTCCGGCGGGTGTTTGCATCCATGAGTTGGCGACCATAATCCAGAAAACGGATAGGGTGCTGCCGAAAACCACCATGCTGGTGGCGAACAAGTGCATTCCGCCGCTAACCCTGTTCCATCCAAAAAGCATAATCCCTAGAAAACCCGCTTCGAGCATGAAGGCCATGGCAGTTTCAAAGCCAAGGATATTGCCGAAGAAGTCGCCGCTGGCAATCGAAAATGGTCCCCAGTTGGTGCCGAATGCAAATTCCAGGGGAATGCCGCTGATAACCCCGACGCCGAAGTTAATCATGAAGATTCGTGTCCAGAAGCGGGTCTGGTGGTAGTAGAAAATATTTTTTGTTTTCAGCCAGGTCGCCTCAAGACCCAGGATGATGATGGCCAAGCCTACCGTCAATGGCGGCCAGAGAATATGGAACATGGCAAGGAAGGCAAATTGGATCCGGGAGAGGAACTCGGGGTTTTGCAGCATTTCCACGTCAGTTTGCTCCTATGGGTACGCAGGCCTAGCTTCCGCCAAGCAGTCTTTGTTCGGCGCGCGCAAGATCGGCTTCGGATCCGTAAAGGATGAGAATGTCGTCCTCTTGCAATACGGTCGAGGCCGCAGGCATTTCGCCCTTGATTCCGCCGCGACGAATGGCGTCCGGAAAAACTTTCAATCCATCAAGCGCCTCGCCCAGGGTGCGACCCACAGCCCAGGCGCCTGGGGAAAGGTTGATGCTGGCCAGCGAGCCGCGCAGGGCGTGGGCGGCGTCCACCAGTTCACCGCGCCCTTGGAAGATATGTCGCAACAGACTGTAGTTGTCCTGGCGGATACGTTGTGTGCGGTGAAAAATGCGCCGCATGGGAATGCCCATATGGCGCATGAGGTGTGAACCGAGCATCAGGCTGGCTTCAAAGGCATCCGGAACCACCTCGGTGGCGCCGGCCTCGATAATTTCATCCAGTCGGTTGATGGACAGCGCGCGTACAAAAATGGGCAGGTCAGGGTGGTTCAGGCGAGCGACATGCAGGGTTTTGATCGCGGCATCGGTGTCATGGTGGGTGATGACCAGGGCGCGCGCCTTGTTGATGCCGGCGGCGTGCAGCATGTCTGAATGGGTTGCGTTGGCGAAGTGCACGTTGTAACCGGCGCTTTGTGCCTTGGCGATGATGTCCGGGTCGACTTCCAGAGCGATATACGGCACGTCCTCCTGGTCGAGAAGATAGGCCAGATTCTGTCCGACGCGACCAAAGCCGGTGATGATGACATGGTCGCTGAGGTCGGTGTTTTTCTGCGAAATGCCTTCGCGCATTTCGACATAGTTTTGCTTGTAGCTGCGCACCAGAGTCTTGGCGATACGCCCGTTCCAGCGCACGAGGAAGGGGGTGACGATCATGCTCATGAGCACGGCGGTGAGCACGATTTGCGTGGTGTCGTGGTCAAGCAGGTGGTCGCGGGTGGCTAGCGAGAGTAGGGCGAAACCAAATTCGCCGCCCTGCGCCAGCACCAGCCCGGTGCGCAGCGCGACGCCGGGCTCTTGATTCAGGCTAATGCCCACGATGTAGATAATCAGAGTCTTCATCAAGACCAGCAGTACCAGTAGCAACAGCGCGGGGGGCAGGTACTGGGGCAGGGCGTGCATGTCGAGCAGCATGCCGATGGTGATGAAGAACAGGCCTAAAAGCACATCCTGAAAGGGGCGGATATCGCTTTCGATCTGATGGCGAAAGGCGGTTTCCGAAAGCATGATGCCGGCAAGGAATGCGCCTAATGCCAGCGACAGACCCGCCGT
This sequence comes from uncultured Gammaproteobacteria bacterium, assembly GCA_938004235.1. Classification (GTDB taxonomy): domain Bacteria; phylum Pseudomonadota; class Gammaproteobacteria; order Halothiobacillales; family Halothiobacillaceae; genus Thiofaba. The sequence continues at coordinate 2,573 of CALKWL010000213.1, read as the reverse complement.
TTGCGTCAGCGCGGCAGAGGACAGGGCAACCAGCAGTACGGCCAGGGTAAATAACTCCGGGGAGCGCGCCTTGGCGATTTCGTTGAACATCGGGCGGAGCAGCCAGCGTCCCCCGGCCAGCATGGCGGCGGTGACAGCAATCCCCTTGATGAGGGCGATGACCAGGTCTATTCCGATGTCATCGTCGCCAGAGGCCAGTGCCGGGATAACGATAAGGAAGGGGATGACCGCCAGATCCTGGAACAGCAAAATGCCCACCGCCGAGCGCCCGTGCCGGGAGTTGATCTCAAGCTGTTCAGCCAGAAGCTTGATGACAATGGCTGTCGATGACATGGCCAGAACGCCGCCGATGACCAGGGCGGCGGGTAGGGACAGATCCAGCATCCATGCACCCAGTCCCGCCACCAGGGTTGTCGTCACCACCTGCGCACCGCCCATGCCCAGCACGGCGCGGCGCATGGAGCTGAGCTTGCTGATGGAAAACTCCAGCCCCAGCGTAAACAGCAGAAAAACTACGCCGAATTCGGCCAGGACGCGGGTGTTTTCCGACTCTGCTACCCAACCAAGAGCATGCGGGCCGATCAGAGCGCCAACGCCAAGGTAGGCCAGGATGGGAGGCAAATTGATGCGGCGAAACACGGTGACAGCGATCACCGAGACAGCGAGCAGGAGCAGAACTTCGATCAGGGCGCTTTGGTGCATTCTTAAAACACGTGTTGTCGGGTCGTGGTGCTTGAGCAGGTTCTGAATATTGTAGCGAGGTGCGTTGGCATCACGCGCTTGCCCAGCCTATCATGGGTAGCGTTTATTGATTCGGCCAGATGAGGTTTGAACTTTTGATCAAGGTTGGGGCAATGTCACGGCTTAAAACAGAGCGGGATGGCTGAATCAATAACAGGCTGCTTAATGTTTAGTAAACATTAAGCAGCCTGTTAAGGTGGGACATGGATGTCCCGCACGCAAGTCAAACACGTAACTGATTGATTTGCGCCTACCGAGTTCGGGCGTGAACGCGAAGCTGGCGCAAGCCCACCGAACCCGGTAGGACTGACAAACTCATGGATGAGTTTTTCAGTATTCTGTTAACACTTGCAACTCTAACCAATTTTTATGACAACCGCTTCTCACGCTCGCCCGGTGGTTCTTTCCGGGATTCAGCCTTCGGGCAACCTGTTGATTGGTCACTACATCGGCGCCATCAAAAACTGGGTCAAGCTCCAGGAAACCCATGACAGCCTGTTCATGCTGGTGGATCTGCATGCTATCACCGTGCGCCAGGATCCGAAGTTGCTGCGCGAGCGCAGCCTGGATTTTATTGCGCTCTATCTCGCCTGTGGCATTGATCCGGCCAAGTCCACCCTGTTTGTGCAGTCGCATGTTCCCGCTCATGCCGAGATGGGCTGGCTGCTGAATTGCTATGCCTACATGGGTGAGCTGTCGCGCATGACCCAGTTCAAGGACAAATCGGCGCAACATGAGGCGAATATCAACGTCGGCCTGTTCGATTACCCAGTGCTGATGGCGGCGGACATTCTTCTGTATCAATCCGATCTCGTGCCCGTGGGGCATGACCAGAAGCAGCATCTAGAGCTGGCGCGTGATCTGGCCATACGCTTCAACAATCTGTATGGCGAGATTTTTACCGTGCCTGAGCCGATGATTCCCGAAGTCGGCGGGCGCATCATGAGCTTGCAGGAGCCTGAGAAGAAAATGTCCAAATCCGATCCGAACGAGCAAGCCTCGATTGCCCTGCTGGACGATCCGGCCAAGGTGCGCAAAAAATTGATGCGCGCGGTCACGGATTCGGATAACGAGATCCGCTTCGACCCGCAGGCCAAACCCGGCGTGTCCAATCTGCTCACCCTGCTTGCGACGGTGTCGGGCGAGTCGATTGCGCATTGGGAGGCACAATTGGCCGGGCAGGGCTATGGTAATCTGAAAAAGACCACGGCTGAAGCGGTGGTGGCCTTTCTGGAGCCTGTGCAGCAGCGTTATCACGCGCTGCGCGATGATCCGGCTGAGCTGATGCGCATCCTGCACGCAGGCGCCGACAAGGCCGCAGAGCGTGCGGAAATCACTCTGCGCCGCAGCATGGATGTGCTCGGCTTTATCCCGCGTCGCTAGGGTTGCCAATGACGCCCGTTGCCGACTACGTTCTACGTGACTTGCGCGGCGCCCTGCCGTCGCGTGCGCCCGACGCGCACAAGGGCGATTTCGGGCATGTGCTGGTGATTGGCGGCAATCATGGCATGGCCGGTGCGGCGCGCCTGGCGGCGGAGGCGGCGGCCAGGCTGGGCGCGGGTCTGGTCAGTGTGGCCACACGTGCAAGTCATGCGGCTTTTTTGGGGGCGGGGCGTCCGGAGCTGATGGTTCATGCCGTCGAAAGTCCTGATGCACTGCAAGCTCTGCTCGAGCTCGCCAGCGTGGTGGTGCTTGGCCCAGGGCTTGGTCAGGACGACTGGAGTCGGGCGATGTTTGTGCAGGCTATGCGCACTAGCTTGCCCAAGGTGGTCGATGCCGATGCCTTGCGACAGCTTGCAACGCTGAATGTCCGCCCGCCGGCGCAGGCGGTG
>CALKWL010000212.1 GCA_938004235.1 uncultured Gammaproteobacteria bacterium | reverse complement strand
AGATTGACTGACGTGACTGGAGTTCAGACGTGTGCTCTTCCGATCTGCTGGATTGTCGCGACCTGATGAAGGCTCTGGGGCTGGATGACAAGGCCTTGCAGAAGCTGTTGGTCGAAAAAGCCAAGGTCGGCATGAGCTCCGGCGTGATTTACGGCCAGGGTGGTGAGGGGTTTATGCGCCTGAATATCGGTGCGCCGCGTCGGGTCATTATGGATGCGCTGGAGCGGATGCGGCAGGTTCTTTAGCGAGGGGCGAATAGCTTTGGCCGCACCATCTACACATTATTGAAACCAGTAAAAATCATCGATCCCTCACCACAAGGAAAACCGTCTTGAGCTCGCCTCGCCTTTGCCTGCCCGTGTCGCTGGATGCCACGCCCTGGATGCCCTGGATGGCCTTCGCGCTGATTATCCTGGCGGTTTTTTTCGTCGTTGGGGAGCACTTGTTGCCGGCGCTTCTGGCGGGCTTGCTGATGCATCAGATGGTGCATCTCATCGCGCGGCGTTTGATCAGTCCGGTGCTGTCCTCGCACTACGCGCGGGTGACGGCCGTTTTCCTGGTGTCTTCGCTGGTTCTGGCGGCCCTGACTCTGGGCGGTCTGGCCATTCTGCATTTCCTGCATGGCAGCGGGCAGGAGGGGGTGGAGGGGTTGATGAATCAGATGGCCCGCATCCTGGCGGATACCAAGGCGGCGTTGCCGGGTTGGGCTGTGCAGTGGCTGCCGCCGGATGCGGAAACCTTGCGTGACAAGGCGGTGCAGTGGTTGAGCGCGCATGCGGCCGATGTCGGCTCGGCGGGCGGGGCGGTTGGTTTCGGGCTGATCCACATGGTGATCGGGTTGATTATCGGGGCGATGGTTTCCTTGCACAGCGAGGCCCAGGACCCGCAACAGGCGGGGCCGCTGGCGCGAGCTCTGCTGGATGAGATCCGCGCCTTCAGCGCGGCCTTCGGCCGCATCGTTTCCGCGCAGGCGTGGATTTCCACCGTCAATACCTCGCTGACGGCGATTTATCTGCTGGTGGTTCTGCCGCTGGCCGGTGTGCAATTGCCGCTGGTGAAGACGATGGTGCTGGTGACCTTTGTCATGGGATTCATACCGATCGTCGGCAATCTGGTCAGCAATACCGTCATTACGGTGATCAGCCTGTCCCACTCGTTCAGTGTGGCGGTGGCCTCCCTGAGCTTCCTGGTCGTGATTCACAAGGTGGAGTATTTCCTCAACGCGCGGATTGTCGGCGGTCATATCCGCGCCAGAGCCTGGGAAATACTGATTGCCATGCTGGCGATGGAGCGTATCGCGGGCATTCCGGGGCTGATTGTCAGTCCGATTTTGTATGCGTATCTGAAGGATGGCTTGAAGAAGCGGGGGCTGGTGTAAGAGATATTGAAATGCGTGTTTTCAACATCCAGGTAAGCGCCCGCTTTTCTGCTGTCCGAGGGTTTACGGCCGCGTCTTGTAAAACCTAAGCGGTACGGTCTGCGCCTCGCGGGCGCGGGCCTGGACGACGCCGCGCTTGAGCTTGCCGACCACGTGCATCTCGCAGGGCTTGCAGTCGAACGTAAGCTTGAGCTTTTCGCTGCCATTCATGAGCCAGAGCGGCTCGGCCTTGATGGTGCCGTGCACGCCGGTCACGCCGCGCGTCTGCTTGGGGCAGAGGCTCAGGCTGTAGCGCACGCAGTGCTTGGTGATCATCAGCGACACCTCGCCCTCTTCCTCGTGGCTCTCGTACGCCGCCTCGATGATCTTCACGCCGTGCCTGGCGTAGAAATCATGCGCCTTGTGGTTGAACACATTGGCGAGGTAGCTAAGAGTTTCTTCCGGATAGGGCACGGGCGGTTCGACCGGCACGGCGCGCGGCAGGCGTTGCAGCGCGGCCTTGCGCACGGCTTCCAGCGCTTCGATGCCTTCGCGGCGCAGGTTGTTGACGACGGAGGCGGGTACGAACCACGGTTGCGACAGGTTCAAGGCGATCTCGGCAGGCTCGAAAATGGTGGCGCCAAGCTTGCCGAGGTTTTCGCGCAGGCTGGCCTCGGCGCGGGCAGCGTCCTTGGCCGGTTCTTTGTTGACGGCCAGCGGCACGGTGGCGCTGTGGCCGTCTTCATCGGTCAGGCTCAGGGCGAGGCCATCGGCGGTTTCATCCAGTCGCATCCACACACCGATGCGGCGGTCGCTGGATTTCTTGTCCATCGTCCGCATCCAGTCCATGTCGCGGTTGCGGTTGATCTCGACGCCCGCTTTCAGATGGCGCAGTTCCGCAATCGGGTCTTTCGGCACCACGCGCCAGCGGCCTTCGGATAGCTGCTCGGCGGTGTTGATCGCCATGCCGACCAGCTCCTTGTGGAGGTCGAAATAGCACAGGCCGTCGCCGTTATGCAGGGTCGCATCGGTATCGAGGTCGACCGAGTCCTTATTGACCTTGGCAACATGGCCGATGGGGCGACCGGGGTTCTTGGGCGAGTCGAACGAACCGATGTCGATCTGGCGGCCCTGCACGAAGTAGTCGGTCGCGTCGCGGTTGAAGTTCTGCACCGGGTCCGGCGTGAAGCTGAAGCGGCTGCGCCCGCTGGAGGCGCGGGCGAGTTCCGGGCGACCTTCGAGGATGCCATCCAGCAGGCGGCGGTAATGGGCGGTGATGTTCTTCACGTAGCCCATGTCCTTGTAGCGGCCTTCGATCTTGAAGCTCTGGATGCCCGCGTCGATCAGGGCGGCGAGGTTCGCGCTCTGGTCGTTGTCCTTCATCGACAGCACGTGCTTGTCGTGCGCGATGATGCGGCCCTGCGCATCCGTCACCTGGTAGGGCAGGCGGCATGCCTGGTTGCATTCGCCCCGGTTGGCGCTGCGCCCGGTATGCGCCTCGGAGATGTAGCACTGGCCGGAATAGGCCACGCACAGCGCGCCGTGGATGAAAAACTCCAAGGGCACGGAGGTGGCGGCGCGGATGGCTTGAATTTGTGCCAGATCGAGCTCACGCGCGAGTACGAGTTGCGACAAGCCCGCATCCTGCAGGAAGCGCGCCTTCTCCGGGGTGCGGATGTCGCACTGGGTGCTGGCATGCAGCTGGATGGGCGGAAGGTCCAGCTCCAGCAGGCCCATGTCCTGGATGATGAGCGAATCGACGCCCGCGTCATACAGCTGGTGCGCGAGTCGGCGCGCCGGTTCCAGCTCGTCGTCGCGCAGGATGGTGTTGAGCGTGACATGGATGCGCGCGTGGAAACGGTGCGCATAGTCGACCAGCCGGGCGATGTCGGCCACGTCGTTGTCCGCCGCCTTGCGCGCGCCGAAGCCGGGACCGCCGATATAGACCGCGTCCGCGCCGTGGTTGATGGCCTCGATGCCGATATCGGCATCGCGCGCCGGGGCGAGGAGTTCGAGTTGATGGGCTTGCATGGTAGATTTTTTTAACCTGAACGAACCTAATCTGCGGCAGGCTTGAGATCAATGCCTTCGATATTTTGCACCGCGCGCTTGCCGTCAACGCACGGCACCGTGGCGACCAGTTTTTTGTTCACCTCCACATTTACGCCCGCCTCGATTGCATGGCTCTCGCTAAGCTTGTCGAGACTCCAGAACACGCTGTAAACCGTGTTGCCATGCGGAATCGACACCGAATAATTGATGTAGCGCCCGATCCCCTGCCACTGGAACGTTGAGGCCTCGTTTCTAGGAGCGCGCACGACCATTTCCGGGGCAAGCTCCGGTTTACCAAAGCTGTAGTCGATGGTCTTTCCGCTATCGCAGACCTGAATCAGCTTGCCCTTGGCCGTCTGGCAGGAAAACACCGTCTTGCTGTCAGGTTCGCATGCTGCCTTGGCCAGTGGCGCAAGCCCCGCGCTCAAGCTAAAAATAACTGCAAAAAACAATCTGTTGTGCATTTTGTAACTTCCGCCAAAAGACCTTTTTACTCGACGCCTCACCAGGGTGTTCATAAACACCCTGGTGAGGCGGGGCACGGATGCCCCGTCCGCGAATCAAACACGTAAGTACCTGATTCGGCGTAGCCGCGCACGGACATGTGCCGGGCGCGGCGCGTTGAAAAAGGGTAGGAAAGCCCTTTTTCAACCGTTAATGGCTAACCACCGCGTCGTGTCCCGCCATGCCCCGGACGGCCGCCTGTTCCTGCGGGGCGTGCTCCGCGCGCCTCCGAACCGCGACGCTCGCCCGACGGGCGCTCGGCTCGATTGCCAAAGTTATCCGGACGGACTTCGCGTTGCGGGCGAGCTTCACCCGTGCGCGGCGCATGGCTCGCCGGACGTGCGCTGCCCGGAGTTGCGGCTCGTTGACCCTGCCCGCCTGCTCGCGGCGCACCGCGTCCACCGCCACGATTTTGCCCGTTCGGGATCGGTTCGGCCTTGATATTCGGGTCAACTTCGAAGCCTTGCACAATTTCACGCGGCAATTCGCGCTTGATCAGGCGTTCGATGTCGCGCAACAGCTTGGCTTCATCAATGCAGACCAGGGAAATGGCCTCGCCCGTCGAGCCCGCACGACCGGTACGACCAATACGGTGCACATAATCTTCCGGCACATTCGGTAGCTCGAAGTTGACCACATGCGGCAATTCGGCGATATCAATGCCGCGTGCGGCAATATCGGTCGCCACCAGCACCGCCAGACTGCCAGACTTGAATTCGGACAGCGCCTTGGTGCGCGCTGACTGGCTCTTGTTGCCATGAATCGCCATGGCCGGAATACCGCCCTCGCTCAACTGCTCGGCCAGACGGTTGGCGCCATGCTTGGTGCGGGTAAACACCAGCACCTGATGCCAGTCGTTATCCTTGATGAGCTTGGCGAGCAGATGACGCTTTTTCTCGCGATCCACCGGATAGATTTTCTGCGCAATGGTCTCGGCGGTGGCGTTGCGCCGCGCCACTTCAATCAAGGCCGGGTTGTCCAGCAGGCGGTCGGCCAGCGCCTTGATTTCATCCGAAAAGGTGGCTGAAAACAGCAGGTTCTGACGCTTTTTGGGCAACACGGCGAGGATGCGCTTGATGTCGTGGATAAAGCCCATGTCCAGCATCCGGTCGGCCTCATCCAGCACCAGAATCTCGACCTTGCTCAAGTCCACGTTGCCCTGGTTGTGGTGATCGAGCAAACGCCCCGGCGTGGCCACCAGAATATCCACGCCGCGGCGCAGGCGGTCAATCTGCGGCTGCATGCCCACACCGCCGAACATCACCATCGAGGAGAGCTTCAAAAAACAACCATAGGTACGCACGCTTTCTTCGACCTGCGCGGCCAATTCACGCGTTGGGGTCAGCACCAGGGCGCGCACCACGCCGCGACCTAATGCGCCGCCTTTGGATGCCTCCAGACGCTGCAACATGGGCAGGGTAAAACCGGCGGTCTTGCCGGTACCGGTTTGCGCGCCAGCCAGCAGATCGCCGCCGGAGAGCACGGCGGGAATCGCCTGGGTTTGAATGGGGGTGGGCGTGGTGTAACCGGCATCGGAGACAGCGCGAACCAGCTCGGCGGATAAGCCCAACGAGGCAAATGACATGGTGTGATTCCTGAAAAAAATATCGGCCTGTCGCCGATCTTGTTTCAGAACCAAAGTTCGGAACATGGGCGCCAGTCTAAGGCAGATGGGGGGTGAGGATCGGTGATCCGAACATGCGCTCCGCAAGACTGTTGCAGAACGAAGGTGCGGATTGTATCAGAGCGCAGACGCAAGGCGGACAATCCTGGATTCGTTATCATGAGGACAACACTCGTTCCGCGGAGTCTTATGCCATGTCCCAGATTCTAGGCTCGTTTATCGATCAGCCGCTTTACTTTGCCATTCTGCTGTTCCTGATTCTGCTGCTTTCCAGCGAACTTGGCTTTCGCTTGGGGCGCTACAGACGCGTGCACGCGGAAGCCAGACAGGTTTCCCCGGATGCCGGCGCACTGACCGGAATTGTTTACGCCCTGCTCGGCCTGCTGATTGCGTTCACCTTTGCCAATGCGACGCAGCGCTTTGACGAGCGTCGCGACCTTATCCTGAAGGAAGCCAATGCCATCGGCACCTCTTACCTGCGTATTGACCTGCTGCCCCAGGAAGCACAGCCGGATTTGCGTGCGCTCTACCGCAGCTATACCCGCAGCCGCATCGATGTCTATCAGAGCATCAAGACCGATATTCAGGAAGCTAAACGCCTGCACCAGCAAGGGCTGGATGAACAACAGCTCATTTGGCAGAAGACGCTGCCTGCGGCAGTAGCGACCCAGAATACCAGCACCCAGACGCTGGTCATCAACGCACTCAACGACATGATTGATGTCGCCAATGAACGCCTAGCCGCGACGCGCAAACACCCGCCGGCGATCATCTTCATCATGTTATTTGTGCTCTCGGCGGTGGCTTCAGCTCTGGCGGGCTACAACCTCGCCGCCAAACCCAGATTGCCCCGCGTGCAAATCATTGTTTTTGCCCTGGTGCTCGCAGGCACCATGTTTGTGGTCAACGACCTCGGCCATGCACGTATCGGCCTGTTTACCATCGAGGACGCGGATATTCTGCTCATCGAGGTCTTGCAGAGCATGGGGCGTTGAAAGCCCGTTCAACGCGGGTTCCTGATGCCTGAGTCTGCTACCATGCGCGCATGAAAAATACGCACCAAAACAACGAGAACAGCGCAATGCGCGACGATGAATTTGACGACGAAATGGCGCTGGAGCCTAACCCTGCCGGGGTTGCGCCGGACGAGTCCGTCGAAAGCCTGAGCTCCAGCGCCACTCTTCCGCCGGAAGCCAAGGGGCTGCGCCTTGACCAGGCCATTGCCCAGACGTTCCCCGACTATTCGCGCTCGCGCCTCACCGCCTGGCTGAAAGACGGCAAAATCAGCGTCAACGGCGTGACCTGTGTGCCGCAACGCACCCCGGTCGAAGGCGGCGAAGTGGTTGAACTGCTGGTCGAACCCGAGCGCCAGACCGAAGCCGCGCCGGAAAATATCCCGCTCAACGTGGTTTACAGCGACGAACACATCATCGTCATCAACAAGCCCGCCGGACTGGTCGTCCACCCCGGCGCGGGCAATGCCACCGGCACGCTGATGAACGCCCTGCTGTTCCACTTCCCCGAACTGCGCCTGTTGCCGCGTGCGGGCATCGTGCATCGTCTGGACAAGGACACCTCCGGCCTGCTGGTGATTGCGCGCTCCTTGCCCGCGCATAAAACCCTGATCGAAGCCCTGTCCGACCGCGACATGCACCGAGAATACATGGCCGTTGCACAAGGTTTGCTGGTCGCAGGCGGCATGGTGGACTTGCCGATTGGCCGCCACCCTCGCGAGCGCACCCGCATGGCGGTCACTGAAAGCGGGCGCGAAGCGATTACGCATTACCGCGTGGCAGAAAAATTCCGTCAGCACACCTTGTTGCGCGTGCAGCTTGAAACCGGGCGCACCCACCAGATTCGCGTCCACATGTCGCACATCAAATTGCCGCTGGTCGGCGACCCCGACTACGGCGGCCGCCTGCGCCTGCCCAAGGGCGCCTCGGCGGAACTGGTCGAAGCCCTGCGCGGCTTCCGTCGTCAGGCACTGCACGCCGCGCGTCTGGAACTGGAACATCCCGCCACCGGCGAGCTGATGGCCTGGGAAGCGCCGATTCCTGAGGACATGCAGGCGTTGATTCTGTTGCTGCGTGAGGATTTGCGCCTCAATCCCGATAAAAACTAGCCGAATCAATCAGCCCGCAGGGTGCGCCATGCCAGCTTTTTTCCATAACCGATTGCTCATGCTCGTGCTCATGTTGGGCATGGGGCTGGGCATTGTCTCGTCTGTTTATGCTGAAGTGTTGCCTGCCAGTGCTGAGGCCGTGGAAAAGCTGCAAGACCGGGTCATTGAGCTGGAAAAGGAAACCGCCGTGCTCAAGGCGGAATTGGGCACTCGTATAGATGCGCAAGATAAGCTTATCTCGGTTGGTATTGGGGAATTTGGAGCGCAGGTTACGGAGCTTTCCAATCAGACCTCTATGCTGGGTGGCTTGATTGCGCTGGTGACAATTCTTGTAGCTTTTGCTGGTTATTTCAGTTTTTCGCAAGCCACGAAAAACGCGGTCGCGGCAGCAAAAAACGAGGCAATAGAGGAATCAGGAAAATGGTTCAGGGAAAACGAAAAGAAGCTTACAGAACGAATCAGCGCTCTCGGTCAGCAGGTTGAGGACGTAGAAAAACACGCAGCAGAAACAAAATTGAGGATTGAGCAAGCTGGACGAGATGTTGATGACCATGCAGCAGAGACTCATATAAGAATCGAGCAGGCGGAGGTTTCGATGGCTAAAGGCGAGAAACCTTCAGCCGAAGTCGTGCAGCAAGTCGCGCAGGATGCTCTTGATCTCAATGCAAAACCACGTGCTGCATGGACGGCTGACGATTTTTATAACGCTGGCGTTTATAGCTACACGTCGGGTGATTATGAGATGGCGCTTACTCGTTGGGATACTGTCATTAATATGCTTAAGGATAGTTCCGAGCCCGCCTTGAGTGAACAGTTAGCCAAGACGCTTTTCAACAAGGGTGTGACCCTTGGTCAGTTGAACAGATCGCGAAAAGCGATTGAGGCCTATGGCGAAGTCATCCGCCGCTTTGGCGATAGCCCCGAACTTGCCTTGCGCGAGCAGGTGGCCAAGGCGTTTTTCAACAAGGGCGCGACCTTTGGTCGGTTGAACCAATCGCAAGAAGAGCTTGAGGCATACGACGAAGTCATCCGCCGCTTTGGCGAGAGCCCTGAACTCGCCTTGCGCGAGCGGGTGGCCATGGCTATGTTCAGCAAAGGCTTAAGCCATGGGAAGCATTTTCACTACAAAGACGCACTTGATGCTTTTGAGGAACTGATTAGTCGATTTGAAAGCAGCCTTGAGCATGTCTTGCGCGCGTGGGTAGCTAGAGCGATGCTTCTTAAGGGCTCAACCCTTGATCTTGAAACCCCCGATGAAGCACAAGTCGTTTTTAGGGATATTATTAGTCGCTTTGGCGAAAGCACCGAGCCAGAAATACACGAGACTGTTGATAAAGCGCGACGCAAGCTTGACGGTAAATCCTAATGCACTTCTCCCGCCGCCTACTCCTCATGCTCCCCTTGGGCTTCGCCTCCGGCCTGCCCTTGCCGCTATCTTCAAGCACCCTGCAAGCCTGGCTGACGGTGGAAAACATCTCCATCATCACCATCGGCTGGTTTGCGCTCACCGGCTTGCCGTACACGCTTAAATTCCTCTGGGCGCCGCTGGTGGATCGTTTTGTGCCGATTCCGGTCGGTCGGCGGCGGGCGTGGCTGTTGCTGACGCAGACGCTGCTGGCGCTGGTGCTGGCGGGGCTGGCGCAGCTTGATCCGCACCATAACCTTTTGATGATTGCCGGGTTTGCGCTGATGATCGCCTTTTTGTCAGCCACGCAGGACATTGCCTTTGATGCGCTGCGTACCGATATTCTCAAGCCCGAGGAACGCGGGCTGGGCGCGGCGCTGTCGGTGACGGGCTACCGTCTGGCGATGCTGGTGGCGGGCGCGGGGGCGCTGATTCTGGGTGATCACTGGGGCTGGTCGAATACCTTTTTGCTGATGGCGGGGATTATGGCGACGAGTCTGATCGTCACCCTCGCCACGCCGGAGCAGCCGACCGATTACGCGCCACGTACCCTGAGCGAGGCGGTGTTCGGCCCCTTGCGTGCCTTTTTCAGTCGTCCGGAGGCTTGGGGGCTGATTGTGCTGGTGGTGCTCTACAAGCTGGGTGATGCCTTTGCCGGTTCGCTCACGACCGCATTTCTGATTCGCGGCGCGGGCTTTACGCCGACCGATGTAGGCGTGGTCAACAAGGGTTTTGGTCTGGTGGCGACTCTGGTGGGGGCGCTGGCGGGCGGGTTGTGGTTGATGCGTTTTGGCTTGTACCGCTCGCTGATGCTGTTCGGCATCTTGCAGGCGGTGACCAATCTTGGCTTTTTCGCGCTGTCGGTGGTGGGGCACAACTATCTGTTGATGGTGGCGGCGGTGGGGCTGGAAAATCTGGCGGGCGGCATGGGCACGGCGGCCTTTGTGGCGCTGTTGATGGGCTTGTGCGATATCCGCTATTCGGCCACGCAGTTTGCCCTGCTCTCCGCGCTGGCTTCGCTCGGGCGGGTGTTTCTGGGGCCGGTGGCGGGCGGCGTGGTGGCCTGGCTGGATTGGCCACTGTTTTTCGTCTCGACCGTGCTGGTCGCCCTGCCCGGGTTGTGGGTGCTCTACCGAATGCGCTCTGCGGTGGATCAGGCGCACAAGAACAATCATGCGCCGCAAGCTCAGGAGGCTTGATCGTTGCTGAGTCATGGGTTTTTGGGCACAGCCTGTTAAACTCTGCGCGTTTAGCCGTCCGTCGGACTTGAGACGATCTGGCGGCACATGTCCGCACGGAACTCGCGCAGATCAATCACTTGCGGTGATTGATCTGCGGGTACGCCATCCATGGCGTGCGTTGACATCGTGTTGAAATGAATATTTAAGCACGCTGTCAACGACGCGCGCCCGGGTTATTTGTTGTTTTGCTTTGAGATTTTTGATGGAAAACCTGCATTCTGCGGCTGAGGCCGAAACCCCGCTCAGCCCTTCGGACGCCATGTCGGACGGTGAGACGCCAACCGCGCGCCATGATGGCGCTCTTGAACATGTCGCGACTGAAGCGGATGACTCCGCCTGCACCCCCGCCGAATCCTCCGGTGTAGGTGCTGATGCAATCGCCGAGGTTGAGGACGACGGCGCGGAAGCCGCCGCGCCCAAGGCCAAGGTTCTGCATCCGCGTGCGGTGCTGAATATCCTTGCAGATCGCTATCCGGCGGCGTTTCATGCCGATGGGCGTCTGGTGCGTCCGTTAGCTGTGGGCGTGTTGCAGGAATTGCGCGCGGCGCGCGAAGGCGACAACCCCTTGCCGCTGACCACGCAGGATTTGCGTCGCGCCCTGCGCTACTACACCCAAGGCGCGGCCTATCATCGCGCCGTGGCACGCGGTGATGCGCGCATCAACCTGCTGGGCGAAGCCGTGGCCGAAGTGACGGAAGAGCAAAAGCAGCATGCGACGGCCAAGCTGGCCGAGCTTGAGCCCAAGCTGCCCAAGCGTCCTGAGCGCGCGCCGCGTCCGGCGCGCACAGCCCCAGCCGCTCAGGACGGCAGCGAGCCGACCGAAGCCGATGCTTCGACGCAGGACACGCAAAAGGAATCCCGACAGGAGCAAGCTCGCCGCCCGCGCAACCCCATGGACAAGCGCCCCGCCGGACGCGCCCCCCGACGTGAGGGCGGCGAGCGCCGGGAGTCGAACCGGGAATCGCGTCCGGCCCGTCCCGTCAACGCGCCCAAGCCCGCGGTCGCTGCGGAGCAGGCGGCGGCCGCCGAGAGCGTGCCGATGGACATCAACGATAAACTCAGTCTGCTGGTTGCCAAGTTCGGGCGTTCTTGATTCGGCACAATTTATTGATACGCCTGGGATGATTTTGAATCCGGCGTGCGTTGGAAGCAAAATCGCCGTCGGTTGGTTTCGGAGCGCCGTATCAATAAGCACACACCGTACACAGTCATGAGCGCGTCGCCGACCTTGTTGGTCGTTGGATTTGGCGACATCGGTGCACGTACGGCAAAGCTTGCTCTGGCGGCGGGTTGGGCGTGCAACGCCTTGATGCGCACACCCCGTCCAAGTGAAGGCGTCAAGCGCATTCCTGGGGATTTGGATGAGCCCGCGACGCTGACGCGCCTGCTTGACAGTCTGTCGGACTTTAGGAATCGCAGCGAAAACCCGGCTTGGCGAGGGCAGATTTCGCCGCTTTTGCAGGGCAATAGTGGGCTCTATTACCCAAAAAAGCGGTGGAATATGCACCGTCCAGACGGATTTGCAGCCGATTTTCCTAAAGTCCGACAGGCTGCTAGCCAGGGCGCGGTGTTGTTGCACTGCGCGCCGCCGTCGCCCCATGGGACTGACGATACGCGCACGGCTCATCTGTTGGCCGCTCTGGATTCGGCTCCGCCAAGGCGCATGGTGTATATCTCCACCTCCGGCGTGTATGGCGATTGCGGTGGGGCATGGGTCGATGAAACCCGCCCGGTGCACCCCGGCAATGCTCGCTCGCGCCGCCGTGCGGATGCTGAAACCCAGCTTGGCGCCTATGCCTCACGCCATGGCATCCCGCTGGTGATTTTGCGCGTCCCTGGCATTTACGGCGCAGGTCGCTTGCCGCTGGAGCGCCTCCGACGCGGCGAGCCCGTGGTTTGCGCGCAGGAGGCGCCGTGGAGCAATCGCATTCACCAGGATGATCTTGCCCGGATCGCCTTTCGCGCCGCGCAAGACGACGCGCCGCCCGGGATCTATAACGCCAGCGACGACGTCCCCTCAAGCATGACCGATTACCTCTGCTGCGTGGCCGATGCCGCAGGCCTGCCGCGCCCGCCTAGCGTCAGCCTGGACGAGGCGCGGCAAACGTTCTCGCCGGGTATGCTGGAATATCTGAATGAATCGCGTCGCCTGGACAACCGCCGCATGAAAGAAGTGCTGGGGGTGCGCCTGCACTATCCGGCCCTGGCTGAAGGGCTGGCGCGCATTTTTTCGACATAGGCGCATTTCCGCTTTTCTTGCATGACCTTAACCTGATCCCCGGCACGACCGAGGACGATCCGCGACACATTGTCGGAACCCGCCTTCACTTGCACACAAACGTTCCCAACCCGCGTACATCGTAATAATCAAGCACCACCTGGCGCGCCTTGCCCTGCTCATCCAGCGAGAAAATGGCGCCCGCCAGTCCGTTGGCATTTTCTCCGATCGTCTCGAAGCTGAAGGTATCGCCGTCAAACGGCGACAGGGCGAACGTGGTGGGCTGCTCGACGGGGCCAAGCGTCATGCTCAAGCCGTTGCTGCCCGCACGAATATCCAGTGTCCCGTAATAGGGATTGCTGCACTGGCCGACATAGGCCGCGTCGCCGTGCGGCGGGCGCGGATTGGCGGGGCGCCGGCTGTAATCCACCTTGGGGGCGTCCTCGGCTCGCATCTGCTCAAAGTAAGCGCCGAATAGACTGATCCAGTCTGTGGTTTGACTGCCATGTTGGAGAACATCCAGAAAGGTTTGCCCAATCGCCTCGGCCACGCCAATCGGCTGACCATTGGTCAGGGTCACGATGCCTAACTCGTCGCTGGGCAACAGCTGGATATTGGTGGCTGTGCCGAGATTGAACGCGCCGGAATGCCCGATGCGCACGCGGCCGCTGGCGTCGTGGCTGACATTCCAGCCATAGCCGTAGCTGTGTTCGGGATCCGGCTGCGCCGCGATATGGGTGGCGGCCAGCGCGCTGGCATCAATCACCCGTTGCCCGTCCAGCACGCCTTCACCCAGTTGCAGGCGGGCGAAGCGCAGCATGTCATTCAACGAGGCGCTGGCGCCCCCCGCCGGCGCTTCGGCATCGGGCTGGCGATCGTACTTGGCGACCCAGCTGCCATTGTCGAGCCGCACATGAATGCGCGCCCGATCCGGGTGCGCAAGGTAATCAGCATGGCGATAGCTGCTGCGCATCATGCCCGCGGGCTGGAACAGCACCTCATCGGCCAGTTGCTCCCACGGCGTGCTGGCGGCCATGGCCGCAGACACCCCGCCCAGCGTGTAGCCGAAATTGCTGTAGTTGTAACTGGTACGGAAGCTGTCCAGCGGTTGCATGTACAGTCGGGAAAGGATGTAGTCCTGGCTAAAGCCCAGGTCCTCCAGCAAGTCGCCCGCACCGGTATGCAGGCCGCTGCGGTGGCTCAGCAGGTCACCAAGGGTCGCCATTTCGGTGACATGCGGATCGGAAAGTCGAAAGCCCGGGTTATGTTTCCTGGCCGGGTCATCCCAGTGCACCACGCCATCTCCGACCAGTTTGGCGACGACTGTGGAGGCGATCGGCTTGGAAATCGAGGCCAGCATGAACACGGTATCAGCGTCGATCTGGCCGGGTTGACCGACCTCACGCACGCCAAAGCCTTTGGCATATATGACCTTGTCCTGGTAAACCACCCCCACGGCCATGCCGGGAACGCCCGTGCGCACCAGCGCGTCCTGCACGATGCCGTCAAGCTTGCTCACTGCGGCGCTCACGCTGGTCGCGTCATATTGCGCCGGATTGGAGTGACCGACCACGGCATTAAGCAGCGTGGCACAGGAAGCAGGACTGCCGGCGCGGATATTCACCTCGACCGAGCCGAGCGGGCTCATGTCGGGTCTGAACGTGTTGAGCATGTAACGACCCGCCGGGGTCATGGCCGTCGCGATAACCCCCGTACAGCTGTTGCGCGACAGGTCGCAGGGCAGGGACGAATTCGCTACGCTGACCAACTTCTGGTTCGATGTGTCCACCAGTTGCACCATTACGCTGGAGACTTTCGGCAGCGGCTCGACAAAGCTCACGCGGGAATCGACGGAGTTAAACTGGCCGTGAATGCAGATCACGACGTTGTCATCCCCGCTGAATCCAGCAAGAAAGAACGTGAGCGCAAGCAGGCCGGCTTGGGGCAGACGTGAAAACAGGCGTGTCATACGGATACCTCTTGGTTTGCGCCAATGCGCCTTAGAACCTGTTCAAAGTCTCACTGAACGGCGCATTGCGGCGCAAAAAACCGCCTCAAAATGCTCACATAGTGCGTCTATGCTGCGCTTTTTCGTCGGTTTTTCGCTTGCACTGCATCCGTTGATCGAGATTTTGAACAGGCTCTTAAGCAGGATGCTGAAAAACTCATCCATGAGTTTTTCAGCCCTACCGAATCCGGTACACGCCCGGACTCGGTAGCGACAAATCAATCACTTGCGTGATTGATTTGCGTGCAGGACATCCATGTCCTGCCCAACTGTCCTGCCCAACGGCTTGCTGAAATACTTATTTCAGCAAGCCGTTGGGCAGGATGTGGAAAAAGGCCTGCAAGCGACGGATGATGAATCGTCATTGTTGGACTATAGAATATCGGCTCTGATTGCACCGCATTCACGCACGATTTGCACGCTAAGCGTTCCGAGGACACAGTATGTTCAAACGCCTGTTATGGCTTGCGATTTTTCTGGCGCTGGCCGCCGCAACCTGGTGGTGGACACAACGCCCGCAGCCGGTGAACGTACGCGTGCACACGGTCGAGCTTGGCACGGTGGAGGCCACCGCCAGCAACACCCGCGCGGGCACGGTCACCGCCTGCCGTCGCGCCAAGCTTTCGCCGTCGATCAGCGGGCAAATCACTCGTCTGCCCTACCGTGAGGGGGCGCAGGTCAAGGCGGGCGAGCTGCTGGTCGAGCTGTGGAATCACGATATTCAGGCCGAACGCGCCCTGACCGAGCAGGAGCTGAAGGCCGCCGAGGCGCAGTCGAATGCGAGTTGTACCCAGGCGGCGCAGGCCGAGCGCGAGGCGGCGCGTCAGACCCGGCTCAAACCGAGCGGGCTGGTGTCTGCCGAGATCGTCGAAAAATCGCAGTCGCAAGCCGCCAGCAGCCGCGCGCAATGCGAGGCCAGCCGGGCGCAGATCGAGGTGGTGCGCGCCAAATTCGCCACACTGGATGCGCAACTGGAACGCACCATCGTGCGCGCGCCGTTCGATGGCGTGGTGGTCGAGTTGAACGGCGAGGTCGGTGAAATCGCCACGCCCTCGCCACCCGGCATTCCCACCCCGCCCGCGATTGATCTGGTGGAGTACGGCTGCATCTACATCGACGCGCCGATTGACGAGGTGGACGCTGCCGCCGTGCGCATCGGCATGCCCGCGCGGGTTTCGCTGGATGCCTTCCGCGAGGCGCTGTTCGACGGCAAGGTGCGGCGCATCGGCGCCTATGTCGAGGACAAGGAGAAGCAGGCGCGTTACGTCACAGTGGAAATCGACCTGAACGAGGATGCGCGCAAGACGCAGCTGCTGCCCGGTTACAGCGCCGATGCCGAGATCGTGCTCGATGCTCGCGCTGCGGTGGTGCGCATTCCTGCCGAGGCGATTATGGAAGATGGCGGCGTGCTGGTGTTCAAGCCCGCCGAAGGTGTGATCGAACGGCGCACGCTGAAAAAGGGGCTGGCCAACTGGCGCTGGGTCGAAGTGCTGGATGGCCTCCAGCCCGGTGAAAAAGTCGTGCTCAATTTCGACGAGGCGGGGGTCAAGGACGGCGCACTGGCGCAAGTCGCCGAGGGCGTCCCGGCCAAGGCCGCGCCATGATCGAGCTGAGTCAGCTCAGCCGCAGCTACATCCTGGGCGATAGCGAGGTACGCGCACTGGATGACATCAACCTGAGCATCGCGGCGGGCGAATACATCTCGCTGATGGGGCCGTCCGGCTCCGGCAAGTCCACCCTGCTCAATATGCTCGGACTGCTCGACCGCCCCAGCCAAGGCGTTTACCGTCTGGAACAGCGCGATACGCAGGGGCTGGACGAGCTGGAGCGCGCACGTCTGCGCCGCGAGCGCATCGGCTTTGTGTTCCAGTCGTTTCATCTGCTGCCGCGTTTGAGCGCCTTTGACAATGTCGCCCTGCCGATGCTGCTGGCCGGGCTTGCGCCGAGCGAGCGCACGACGCGCGTGCAACAGGCGCTGGAGGCCGTCGGTCTGAGCGAGCGCGCCCATCACCGCCCCAATCAGCTTTCCGGCGGGCAGCGTCAGCGCGTAGCCATCGCCCGCGCCATCGTGATGCGCCCCGCCCTGCTGCTGGCGGATGAGCCGACCGGCAACCTCGATAGCCGCTCCGGCGCGGAAGTGATCGAGCTGCTGGAATCGCTCAACGCCTCCGGCATCACCCTGATCGTGGTCACCCACGACCCCGGCATGGGCGCACGTGCACGACGCGGCATCGTGCTGCGCGATGGGCGCATCGTGCAGGATTCGGCGGCATGATGCCGCCTGATTTGCCCCCTCTCCCCTCGCGGGAGAGGGTCGGGGAGAGGGGGCGAGCCTCACTGCACAGCACGTCCTTGACACACAGCCCCCACCCTCTCCCCAACCCTCCCCCGTCAAGGGGGAGGGAGCTGAAAGCCGTGCTATGCCCAAGGCCATGAACACCCGCGCCCAGCTCAGCTTCGCCTGGGTCGCCCTGACCGCCGCGCGGATGCGCAGTGTGCTGGTGATCGGCGCGGCGGCCATCGGCGTGGCGGCGGTGATTCTACTCACCGCGCTGGGCGAAGGCGCGCGCCTGTACATCATGGGCGAGTTCAGCCAGTTGGGCAGCGATTTGTTGATCGTGCTGCCCGGCAAGAACGAGAAAGGCGGCGGGCCGCCGGGGATGATCTTCGAGAGCGAGCGCGACCTGACGCTGAGCGATACCGCCGCGCTACGCCGTCTGCCGCATGTCAATGCGGTGTCGCCGCTGTCGGTCGGCGCCATCGATGCTTCCGTCGGCGCACGCTCACGCGAGGCGACTCTGCTCGGCTCGGACAACACCCTGCAACAGACGCGCAAGCTGCGGGTGGCACGCGGCGAATTTCTGCCGCCGCTCGAACTGGATACCGCGCAGGCAGTGACCGTACTCGGCCCGGTGATTGCACGTGAATTGTTTGGCACTAGCTCGCCATTGGGCGAATGGGTGCGCTTGGGCGATAGGCGCTTTCGCGTGATCGGCGTACTGGAGGAGCAAGGCACTTCGCTTGGACAAAATCTCAACGAGGTGGCCATCATCCCCATCGCTAGTGCGCAGGCGCTGTTCGACAACCCGGCGCTGTTCCGCATCATGCTCGAAGTGGACGGGCGCAGCCGCGTCGAAAGCGTGAAGCAAGCCGCCATCCGCCTGCTCACCGAACTGCACCAGGACGAGGAGGACTTCACCGTCATCACCCAGGATGCCGTGCTCAGCACCTTTGACGCGATCTTTGGCGTGCTGACGTTAGCGGTCGCGGGTATCGCCGCCATCAGTCTGCTGGTGGCAGGCATCATCATCATGAACGTGATGCTGGTCTCGGTCAGTCAACGACGCAGCGAAATCGGCCTGCTGATGGCGCTGGGCGCGCCGCCCGCTCTGGTGTTGCGCCTGTTTTTGCTCGAAGCGCTGCTGCTCGGCCTGTTGGGCGCCCTGGCTGGAATCGCCATCGGGCGGCTGGGTGTCTTGGCGCTGGCTTCGGTCTATCCTGGGTTTCCGCTGGTCACGCCGTTATGGGCGTATCTTGCCGCTGCGACCACCGCGCTGGGGGCAGGCTTGTTGTTTGGTTGGCTACCGGCGCGGAGGGCGGCGCGGCTGGATCCGGTGATGGCGTTGACGGGGCGGTGAGGTTGTTTTTTTGACCGTCCCGGCCGATGGCGCGGCTTTCCTCCCCCTTTTGGGGTCGCCGTGAGCGAAGTGCTGGAGGCAGGGTAAACAGGCCATGGATGGCCTGTTTAGTCCCGTCGCAAC